>JARFRG010000256.1 GCA_029287375.1 Boseongicola sp.
GGCGAAGGCTATCTCGCCGGTTTCGGCATGACCATCGGCACGGTTTTCGGTCGCATTGCAGGACAGGAGGCCGCCGCCCATGTCGCTTGACGCCGCTCTCACCGAGGCCCGCCGCCAGGTGGAAATCTGCAACGCCTGCCGCTATTGCGAAGGCTATTGCGCGGTCTTTCCCGCCATCACACGCGAACGCGACTTTGCGGACGGAGACATCACCCAACTGGCCAGCCTCTGCCACAATTGCCGAGGTTGCTATTGCGCCTGCCAATACACGGAACCACATGAATTCGCCCTGAACCTGCCAGCCGCCTTGGCAGAGGTCCGGGTCGAAAGCTGGGAGCGTTTCGCCCTTGGTCAACCCATCGCCCGCCTGTTCCAGAAAAGCGGCGTAGCGCTCGCTGCTGCATTGGTTGTCGGCATCGCGATCCTGTTCTGGGCGCTTGCCGCCTTCACCCCGGAATCGGGTGAAGGCTTTTACGCCTACCTCTCTCACGCCGCGATGGTCGCCATTTTCGCGCCTGCGTTCCTGTTCCCACTTGCGGCCATCGGCGTTGGTCTCAATCGCTACTGGCGCGCGGTCGGCGGCACCCGCATCACACTCGCGCACCTAAAACCAGCCTTCACGGACGCCGCAAATATGAAGAACCTTTCCGGCGGCGCAGCCAAGGGATGCAATTTCGAGAAAGAAGACCGCTACACCAATGGCCGTCGCCACGCCCACCACGCTGTGATGTACGGGTTCCTGCTGTGCCTTGCCTCAACTTCAAGCGGCACAGTCTTGCACTATGCATTTGATATGCAAGCACCTTACGGGTTCTTTAGCGTGCCAAAACTGCTCGGAATTCCGGGCGGCGTCCTGCTAACAGTCGGAGCCGTAGCTCTCATGTGGCTCAAAACCAAAGCCGACCCCGAACTCGGCGCTCCGTCCGTCTGGGGCGGCGAAATGGCCTTTGTCGCGCTCCTCGGAGCCACAGGTGCCACGGGGCTTGCCCTGTATGCAGCCACTGGAACGGCCTTTCTCAGCCCGCTTCTCGCCCTGCACCTTGGCACAGTTCTGGCGTTCTTCCTGACCACACCATATTCAAAAATGGTCCATGGATTCTACCGACTTGCGGCCTTGATCCGAGATTCACAGGTGCAATCGCGATGAGGGTCAACGGGGCTGCCAGATCAATGCGAGCTGGTTTCAACTAAGACAGCGGGAACCGACCGGATGACTTCGGCGCCAGTCCAACCATTCCCGGCGCGACTTTGGAGGAATTGAAAGGTCACACCCGGAACACGGACCAGCGCCCCGCCGCATCTCAAGCCGTGCTCCTCTGACAAGACAGCGTGGATTGAAGATTGGTTAGCAGTATCGTCACGCCCCGTACGAATTTCATAGCCACAATAGCACGCCTCATTACCAGCTCGTCGAGATGTACTGAGATTCCATGAACTCGTGCATGCCCTCATGGCCGCCCTCGCGACCAAGACCCGATTGCTTGGTTCCACCAAACGGAGCGGCTGGATCAGAAACCAAACCTCGGTTCAGCCCCACCATTCCATAGTCAAGGCTTTCACAAACCCTCATACCCCGTCTCATGTCTTCGGTGAAAACGTATGCGACCAAACCATATTCGGTATCGTTGGCACGGGCGACGACCTCGTCCTGATCCGTAAAGCCCTGGATCGCTGCGACAGGCCCGAAAATCTCGTCGCGCACACAGTCGGCATGCTCCGGCACGTTGGACAGGACCGTCGGTGGATAGGCAAAACCTTTGCCCTCTGGCTTTGTCCCACCACAATGAAGGATCGCACCTTTTGCGATGGCGTCCGCGACAAAATCAGCAACTTTATCGCGAGTCTCTGCATTTACCAAAGGGCCAACATTTACAGTTGGATCCAATCCATCACCGACTTTCAAAGCCGACATTGCGGCACTCAATCTCTCGATGTATGCCTCGCGAATATCGTCGTGAACATAGATGCGGTTAGCAGCCGTGCATGCCTCACCAAGATTTCGCATTTTTGCGAGCATCGTGCCTTCAATCGCCACATCCAAGTCGGCGTCTTCAAAAACGATTAATGGCGCATTCCCACCAAGCTCCATCGCCGGCTTCAAAACCTGATCTGCCGCAGAATGAAGCAGTTTGCGACCGACTTCCGTTGACCCAGTGAAACTAACCACACGCACACGTGGATCATGCAGCATCATGTCCACCATTTTCCCGGTGTTTCGAGAGGGCAAGACGTTTACTACTCCCTTGGGAACGCCGGCCTCTTCAAGCAAGGGCATAAGGGCCAACATCGTCAAAGGCGTTTCAGACGCAGGTTTTATTATCACCGGACAGCCCGCAGCCAACGCCGGTGCGATTTTGCGCGTGCCCATAGCTGCAGGATAATTCCAGGGCGTCACCAAGACAGCGATGCCCGCAGGTTTATGCTGCACGATAATTCTGGCGCCAGACGCGGGCGCATGAGAGATTAATCCGTCAATCCGTACAGCTTCTTCGGAAAACCAGCGAAAGAATTCTGCAGCATAGGTCGCTTCGCCGATCGCGTCAGCGCGCGCTTTTCCGTTCTCCAAAGTGATCAGACGTGCGAAATCCTCCAAACGCTCCGTCATCAACTCCCAAGCACGGCGGAGCACCACAGAACGCTCACGGGGCGTCCGTCCGGCCCAATCCGCAAACGCCGCATGAGCCGCATCAAGTGCGTCGTTGGCATCCTCAAGTGAGGCCGAAGCAACACTCGCGAGAACACTTTCGTCCCAAGGATTAATGACGTCAAAACGCGTTCCATCCGATCCTTCGCGCCACGCGCCGTCGACATAAAGATTGGTGTATTCCATGAGTTTTCCTTTGCGCCTAGACCAACGCCAACATGGGGTCGGCTATCCTGACGGTCACTTCGTGCATTGTCTCAATCGCCTGATCGGGCGTTAGGTCGCCAGGCGGAAAGCTAAGCGTCAAGTGGATGGCATTTGCAGCCCTCGAAAATGACAATGTCGGGGATGTCACGTCGCTCAATACAACTGCTGTCACATAGCCTTCGCCGTCATCTCGCAAGGCCATATCTGGCATTGCGTCACTTGGCACACCCCGACCCGAAAGAACCGAAAGTCGCAGCAAATCAGGATCTGCAAATGTGAGGCTCTCGGCCCCAGCTGCTTTCATCGACAGCGTGAGATGCTCTGATTGCGTCGCTTTGCGCAGACCCGCCGCAGCAAAGGCCACCACAAGATGGCCAAGGGCCACGCTAACTCCGCCCTCGCCTCGCATTTGTAACGCGAACGCCTCAAATCCCTCAGCTGGAACTGTTGCACTGACATGCGAAACCGCAGACGCGCCGTTGGAAGGAACATGCAAATTCTTCAAAGTTTCCAAATCGGCGACATGAAAGGGTTGCGGCACACCAGCGTCCACCAAAAGGGCGAGATCAAGACCCGCCTCAGCAGCAAGCCGGCGGGCTTTCGGGGACGCCAACACACGCCCATGTTCCGCGCCGATCACAGTCGAATGTGACGCGGAAGGTTCGATGATCGTGACTGGCTCGAGCAGAGTTTCGCCCACCTTTTCTGACGCCGGGGGCGCAGCTGGTGTCTCTGCTTCCATTTCCGCAGTTTCGGGGGCCTCAGTGATCATTGCGATGACCTGACCCACGGGAATATCCGAACCGGCTGCCGCCTTTACACGTGACAGATATCCCTCGGCGGCAGCCTCGACTTCGGACACCGACTTGTCGGTTTCCACTTCAAACAATACATCGCCAATCGCAACGGCGTCGCCCGGATTCTTGTTCCAAGTCAGAAGCTTGCCGGTATCCTGCGCCATCCCCAGCATTGGCATGATAACCTCATGCGCCATGTCAAAGCTCTCCCATGACCAAGGAACGCGCACGTGCGGCGACCCCTTCCGCCGTTGGAACAGTGAGATCTTCAAGCGCGGGCGAGAACGGGATCGGCACATCCATCGCCCCCATACGCTGCACCGGGGCGTCCAGATGATAAAACGCCTTTTCGCTGATACGGGCCGCGATTTCGGCCGTGACGCCAAAGTTCTGATGCCCCTCATCCACAACCACAGCTCTGCTGGTCTTGCACACCGAGGCAACAATTGTCGCCTCGTCCAAAGGAACAATCGTGCGGGGGTCTATGACCTCGGCGCTGATACCCTCGCGGGCCAGGGTCTCAGCCGCGCTTTGACAAATCTGCACCATTGAAGAGGTACCAATCAATGTAACATCGCTACCC
>JARFRG010000003.1 GCA_029287375.1 Boseongicola sp.
CTGGCTGGGGTGGTAGGATTCGAACCTACGGTACACGCTACCAAAAAGCGTTGCCTTACCACTTGGCTACACCCCAACAGGCTGCCGTTACTTACTCAGACATAACCATCTGTGCAAGACCCCGGATCGCGAAAAGTAGTGGCATTGCGACGCGTTCTAATTGGTCACTTGCTCGCGCAGTACTGCGGCTGTCAAAGACACAAGCAAATAGATCGCTGACAAGATCAAAAGAGTGATCAATGTATTCTCGAAAACCCGCGGGTACGTTGGCTCGTCCGGCGGGATCGGTGCCACGCCAATTGACAAGAAACGCACCTGCCGCATCGCTTCGATCCGCGCCGCTTCCATGGATTGCAGCGATTCCTGCATCATCAAAGTGCGCGTATCCAGATCGACCTCAGCCATACGCAATTGAGCTGAAATTGACGCCAAAGACCCCTGTGATCCGATCTGAGTCGTCATTTGAAGCCGCAGATCCGCAATCAGGTCTTCCAGCCGCCCGATATCGCCCTGCGCACCAGCGACACGCGCCTGGTTCGGTTCGGCATTGTCCAGCAATTGCTGGAGCTGAAGCCGCTTTTCAGCAACCTGGGTTTCAAAGTTACTGATCTGGCTCATCAGGGCTGTTGTCTCGGACGCTGGATCAATCACTCCAAGCTGCTCTTGCAATGTCAAAACGCTTTGCTGCGCCGCGACCATCTTCTGCTCGGCCTCGTCAAAGCTTTCGCGCGCACCCCGCATCTGGTCGGCGCGCTTGCGTTCGGTCACACTGTCGACTCGCTCTTCTGCGTACCCAATCAGGGCCTCGGAAAAAACGCGGCTCATTTCAGGGTTCAGCGCGGCCACTTCCATGCGGATCACACCCTCGGTCGGGTCATATCCGACGGTCACGTTGTTGGTGTAATGCGCATAGACGTCTTCATTGGACGCATCCGCCGGAAGCCGCTGGATCACATCGACCACTGCCGCGCTGAAATGCCCGCGATAATCGTGATCTTCGTTTAGTTTGCCCAAGGCCTCACGTGAGGTCAGGAAATCCTGAACCATGATGGAATCCTGGCTGGTCGCCATCGCAGTACCACCAAGGAGCCCACCCGAAGCGCCGGCGCTCTCGGCTTGTTGCACGACGAATTCAGACTTCGTGGCATAGCTTGGGGTTGCCACGAATGCGAAATAGATCGAAGCGACGAATGTCGGCAGGAAAATGAAAACCGTAAGACGTGCCACCAAAAACAGAACGTTGCGACGACGGCGGCGCACGATATCGCGCTGGATGCGCTCCAACTCGTGCATCTGGAAACCGGCATCGGACGCGGGCGCGCCCGGCAACTTGGCATCTTCATCAACCTTTTGCGGGAGGTTCTTTACTACCCCGATGGGTTTTGAGGACCGTGTCGCTTGTGGCCTGCTGGCGGCGTTTGGGCGAGATACGGGCGCCTCGCCGGTCGGAGACTGCGCACTTGGCGTGCGTTTTGATTGCGTCGGCTTGGCAGTGACCAGTTCAAGCATATTGGCCCGATCAAACGGATCAATGCCGCGCGCACGCAGCAATCGCACGGCATCAAAATCAGAACTGGGCGCAAGGCCATTCTTTTGGGCAAGGCGTCGGGCCATGCGCAGCTGGCGTCCAGTCAATCCTTCACGACGGATTTCTGCGATGCCTTCGTCGCTGGCCGTCTTGTCGGCTGTAGCCTTTGCCGAGCCGGGAAAAGCTTCGCTCCCGAATCCATCGTTTCCAGGCGCAAAGGGGCTGGCATCAGCCGATGTACCCGGCGCAGATGTCGCGTCGCGGCGGATGCGGAATTTAGGCGCTTTGGGCTTCGTAGTCATAGAGCTCTTTTGCCTCTTCCAGCGTTTCAAACATATGCAGTGTGCCGTTCTTCAAAACGGCTGCGGTCTTGCAGAATTTCTCAAGGGTCTCAGCCTGATGGGACACGATCACGACCGTTCCGGTCTTCAAGCGTTCGCGCAGGATCATCCCGGCTTTGCGGTTGAATTCAACATCTGTGGTGCCGGGCATGCCTTCGTCGATAAGATAGATATCGAAATCCAGCGCAAGCAAAAGAGCGAAACTAAACCGCCCTTTCATGCCAGCACTATAGGTTCCGACCGGCATGTCGAAATACTCTTCCAGACCACAGACCCAACGACAAAACGCCTCGAGATAATCAGGGTCTTTTCCGTAGAGACGCGCAATATATCGCGCGTTTTCCATCGCGGTCAGTTTGCCGACAATCCCACCCATAAACCCAAGCGGAAACGAAATCCGTGACTGTCGGATAATTTCGCCTTCGTCGGGTTTTTCGAGACCGCACATCATATTGATAAGCGTCGTCTTTCCCGTGCCGTTCGGCGCAAGAATGCCGAGCGAATTGCCAAGCTCAATACGAAAGCTCGCCCGGTCAAGAATGACCTTGCGCCTTTCGCCCGTCCAAAAGGACTTGCTGACGTTCCTGAACTCGATCATCCGACGCTCTGCCGATGCCTCAATGTTTACCGGCTATTAACTATGCCAGCCTGTCAGACCTTTCACGGCCCTTTGGCGACATTATGGCGGAGGTTTCCAATAAAGGGAATCACCGTTTCGCGTTCCGGCGTTCACGGCACAAAACGCGTTGCATGGACACCTCGCGACGCATTCACCCTACATTCGGAAAGTAGGGTCTTTCGAGGCAATCACAGTGTTTGATGGGGTCAACACCAGCGAGGTCGGCTAGGCGACCGACGAAAATTCAGTGCCCGCATTTACCAATCCCAAAATGAAAAAACGATCTCGACGAAATGCTTCAGGGTGTGTTCGCTATGGTTGAGCAGGTCGCTCAGGTACTGTTCCGCTTCGCTGAAGATGCTGAAAGCGCGGTCCGCATGGGGCATTGCTGGCACGACTGGCAATAAGCCAAGTTCCGGGTGAAACTCGCTTTCCTGAAATCCCTGCCAGCTTAGGCAACGAGCACTCAGACTGGGCCAGACGCAATTGATCACCATGATCCAATTTGCGCGGCACCCGGTTGCCTTTCTCGTGGTTGGCCATCGCGAAAACGATTGGGCAAGGGACGCAAGCCGTCAGATTGCGACGGCGCTCCACGCAAGTCCGGCGATCACAGCGCCGACCATTGCAATTCCAAGATAGGCGATGAAAACGCGCGGCTTAACCAATGCCCAAACCGCCACTGCCGCCGGAATGCAACTGACACCTCCGGCCAAGACAAACGACATCGCGGCCCCCGGCGCCATGCCCTGCGCCAAAAGCGCATCCACAAGTGGCACCGCGGCATACCCGTTCAGGTAAGCTGGCGCGCCCACAAGTGCGCCCAAAACCACGGGCCAAACGCCCTGCCCACCCAGAAAACCGGCGATCCAGTCCGACGGCACATACCGAAGCATCAAGGCTTCAAGCATATACGCCAAGAGCAACCATTTTCCGAGAAAAAGCGCGTTCTCAATCACCGTCGAACGAAACACCGCACGGCGATCAAGCTCGTTCCAGAAACTCCATTGAACCTCGCCACTGAACGGTGTGCCATTGCTTGTGCAACATCCCGATTGCGGCTTTGGGCGCAACGGGTCCGTAAACACAGGCGAACGTGCAAAGAAATAGACCGTCGCCCCGCCAAGCAACCCAAGCCCAACAGCGGCCATCGTCTTCGCCACGGCGAATGACAGGCCTAGTGTTCCGGCGGTGATAAAAAACATCGCAGGGTCCATCAAAGGCGATGACAACCAGAACGCCATGACCGCCGACAATGGCGCACCAACGGCAAGCAACGCTGCAATGAAAGGAATGACTTCGCACGAACAAAACGGAGATAGTCCACCAAGCATCGCGGCCATCACAATCATCCGCACCTCGCGCCCCTCAAAAGCGCGCGCCAACAGCACCTCGGCCCCGGTCGCCTTCAGATAGCCAATCGCAAGAACTGCGAAAACAATGAACACCCCGGTCTGACCCATGGCGTTGATGGCGAACTCAACCGTGGCGACTGCCTGCTCTGGATCAAATGCTGCAATGACAAAGGGCAAAGCCAATACGAAAACCCACACGCGGTCGATTTTCCAGGGCAGGGTGATTGAGTGCGCTGTATCAGCCATTATGTGCCTCGTTGTGTTGGCCCGTCTTCGAACTATCCGCGCAGCATTCACTCAGCAGAAAAGTGGCGATATCCTTCATCCGCGTATAGTCAACGCCAACGCAAATAATGCGCCGACCTTCGCGCTTTTGATCCACCAGACCGGCGGCCGCCAGAATTTTCATGTGATGTGTCAACGTCGAGCCGGTGACGCCTGTGCGCGCTCCAAGCTCGCCAATGGTAAGGCCCTCTGGCCCGGCGCGCACCAAGACGCGCATCACCAAAAGGCGTTGCTCCGAACCAAGGGCGGCAAATGTCGAAGCGGCCCGCGTGACGTCTAGGGATTTTTCAATAGTGTGTTTCATATTTCTATATTTCTAGAAATGACGAAGCAATGTCAAGCCTCCATGGACGTCGCCCGCGACCAAGGCTATATGCACTGCTATGAACGACACTGCGTCCCGCCTTCACAGAGACCTCTCGAGCTGCTCGCTGTGCGCGGATCGTTTCGCGGGAACGGCCTCGCGGCATGCTCCCCGTCCTGTGGTTTGGTTTGACGACAGCGCGCGCATTCTTATCGCAGGTCAGGCGCCCGGCACCAAAGTCCACCAATCCGGAATCCCGTTTCAAGATCGATCTGGTGATCGACTTCGGGGCTGGCTTGGGATCGATCGCGAAACCTTCTACGACACATCCCGTATCGCAATTGTCCCGATGGCGTTTTGTTTCCCGGGCCACTCCCAAAGTGGTTCCGACCTTCCGCCTCCAGCAATTTGCGCCAGGACATGGCGAGCCCGCATCCTTGATCAGCTTGGCAAGCCAGACCTTACGTTGCTGATCGGAGGCTACGCGCAGAAATGGCACCTTGGCGCCCAAAACGCTGCCAACGTAACCGACACCGTTGCAAACTGGCGGCAGTTTCTGCCAGATGCAATACCGCTACCACATCCAAGCTGGCGCAATACAGGCTGGATAAAGAAGCATCCGTGGTTCGAAACCGACCTCCTTCCCGTTCTACGTGCTCGCGTGCAAAAGGCTCTGAAATGACTGAAACCCCGCTTGATATCTCCCATGCTGCCATGGAAACCGCTCCGCACGACGACGCTGCCCGGCTTGGATTTTATGAGCGAATAGCCGACAGCGAGTTGTACCTGCTCCTGGAGCGTGAGGCACAAGGCGATCAAATTGAGCCGCGCCTGTTCGAAACCGAGGATGCGCGTCTTGTCCTTGTATTTGACCGCGAAGATCGGCTGACAGAATTTACCGAAGGCCCCGCCCCCTACGCAGCTTTGTCCGGACGGCGACTGACCGAGATGCTGGTCGGCCAAGATATTGGACTGGGGGTGAACCTGGGGGTGGCACCGTCGTCGATCATCATCCCCGAAAGCGCGGTTTCATGGTTACACCAAACGCTTAGGGAGCAACCGGAAGAAGTCGCTGAAACGCCCGAGGAAATCAATGCACCAAAGGGGCTTCCGGAACGGCTTGTCACAGGCCTTGATTCCAAACTCGCCCAGGCAGCGGGTCTCGCTCGGTATGCCTATTTGACAAGCGTTACCTATAAGGGCGGTCGCCGCGGCCATATGCTTGCAATCATTGATGCCTTGCCCGGTGCCGAACCAACACTGGCGAAAGCAACCCGAGAGGCCTTGGTGTTTTCCGGTCTTGATGCCGGGGAAATCGACGTGGCCTTTTTCAGAACAAGTGATCCTATGGCCGCGCGGCTTGCCAAGGCAGGCCTGCGCTTTGACCTTCCTGAACCGCCAAAGGCCGAAGGCCCCACTGCGCCCGGAATGGACCCGAACGCGCCCCCGCGACTGAAGTAAAGTCAGTATCCGAGATCGCGATCCACAAGGAATTTCATGTCTTGCCCGGCTTCGGCCCGCGCGAAATTTTCGGCTACAAGGCGTGCAGCGCTCGCATGGCGCGTGTCCGAGGCGATATGCGGTGTCACGGTGACGTGTGGATGAGCCCAAAAGGGATGGTCTTCCGGCAGCGGTTCCACCCGAAACACATCAAGTGTCGCATGTCCGATTTGCCCGTTGTCCAAGGACTCCAAGAGGGCCGCGTCATCAATCAAAGGGCCGCGCCCCGGATTAATGATCATCGCCCCTTTAGGCATCAACGCCAGCCGCCTCGCGTCCAAAACCGCATCCGTGGACGGCGTTTGAGGCAACAACAATACAGCAATCTCCGCCCTCGATATCACCGCATCTAATCCGGCTTCGCCTGTCTGACAGAGCACGCCTTTTATCGACTTCTGACTCCGACTCCAGCCCGAGACCTTGAAATTCAAAGCCATCAAAGCCTCGGCAACCGCTGCCCCCAATGCCCCAAGCCCAAGCACCGCAACCGATCGATCCCGCGCCAAGGGGGGGACATGGATCTCCCATTTGGCGTCGCGCCGACATATATCGCGATCCATATCAAGATGGTGCCTCAGGACATGCCCCACACAGTATTCGACCATGCCTTCGCGCAAACCAGAATCAACCATACGTGCCAAAGGCACTTTCAAAGTTTCGTTTCCGACAATTTTTTCGACACCGGCCCAAAGACTGTGAACCCCTTTGAGCCGAGAGAAG
>JARFRG010000031.1 GCA_029287375.1 Boseongicola sp.
GATTGCGCGTGCGGCCGAGGAGAAATCCCGGGCCGAAGATCGCGAGCGTCGCCGGGCCGAGATCGACGCCAAAGAACAAGAAGAGCGCGAGCGCGAAGAAAAGGCGAAAGCCAAGGTCGAAGAAGACGAACTTCGCCAGCGTGAAGCCGAGGCGGCCAAAGCCCTCGCGGCGGAACCCGTCGTGGCCAGCGAACCAAAGCAGGACGCGGCTGCTCCGCGCGGTGGTGCCGTTAAGCCGGCGCTTGCGCCGCGCAAAGATCGCGACGACCGCGATACACGCAAAGCCAAGCCCACACGGGATGATGGTGGTCGCCGTGGCGGTAAGCTGACGCTGAATCAGGCTTTGACTGGTGGCGAAGGCGGACGTCAGAAATCAATGGCAGCCATGAAGCGCAAGCAAGAGCGCGCGCGTCAAAAAGCCATGGGCGGTAACGTCGAGCGTGAAAAGGTAATGCGTACGGTTCAGTTGCCCGAAGCGATTTCCGTTGGCGAACTGGCCAACCGGATGTCGGAACGTGTGGCTGACGTTGTGAAATCGCTGATGACCAGCGGTATCATGGCAACGCAGAACCAGTCGATCGACGCAGACACGGCGGAACTGATCATCGAAGAATTTGGCCACAAAGTGCAGCGGGTTTCCGATGCCGACGTGGAGCAAGTGATCATCGGCGCCCCGGACAAGGATGAGGATCTTCAGGATCGTCCTCCGGTTATCACCGTCATGGGTCACGTTGACCACGGTAAGACATCGCTTTTGGATGCCATCCGGAACGCGAAAGTTGTCGCCGGCGAAGCTGGTGGGATCACGCAACACATTGGTGCCTATCAGGTCGAGCAGAACGGTACGAAAATGACCTTCCTCGACACACCAGGTCACGCGGCGTTTACGTCGATGCGTGCGCGTGGTGCTCAGGTGACGGATATTGTTGTTCTGGTGGTTGCGGCAGATGACGCGGTTATGCCGCAAACGATCGAGGCGATTAATCACGCGAAAGCGGCGAAGGTGCCGATGATCGTTGCGATCAACAAAATCGACCGTCCAGATGCGGATCCGAACAAAGTGCGCACCGATTTGCTTCAGCACGAAGTCATCGTCGAGCAAATGTCCGGCGAAGTGCAGGACGTCGAAGTTTCGGCGATCAACGGCACAGGTCTGGAACAACTGCTTGAGGCAATCTCGCTTCAATCGGAAATTCTGGAACTGAAAGCCAATCCTGCGCGTGCAGCGACAGGCGCGGTGATCGAAGCACAGCTTGATGTGGGCCGTGGCCCGGTCGCAACTGTTCTGGTGCAAAACGGTACCCTTCGTCAGGGCGACATCTTTGTCGTTGGCGAACAGTGGGGCCGTGTCCGTGCCATGGAAAACGACCACGGCGAGCGCGTAAAAGAAGCCGGACCGTCGGTGCCAGTCGAGGTGCTTGGTCTTAACGGCACGCCAGAAGCGGGCGACGTTCTCAACGTGGTGGAAACCGAAGCGCAGGCGCGCGAGATCGCGGAATACCGTGCCAATGCAGCCAAGGACAAGCGCGCAGCAGCCGGTGCGGCGACGACGCTTGAGCAGCTGATGGCGAATGCCAAGGCCAACGAAGACGTGAGCGAACTGCCGATCCTCGTCAAAGCCGACGTACAGGGGTCCGCCGAAGCCATCGTTCAGGCGATGGAGAAAATCGGCAACGAAGAAGTCCGCGTGCGGGTTCTGCATTCCGGCGTTGGCGCGATCACGGAAAGCGACATTGGACTGGCAGAGGCCTCGGGATCACCTGTGTTTGGCTTTAACGTGCGTGCGAACGCACCGGCGCGAAACGCAGCCAACCAAAAGGGCGTGGAAATCCGCTATTACAGTGTGATCTACGATCTTGTGGACGATGTGAAAGCGGCAGCTTCGGGTCTCTTGTCGGCAGAGGTTCGCGAGAACTTCATTGGCTACGCGCAGATCAAAGAGGTCTTCAAGGTCTCGAATGTCGGCAAGGTCGCAGGTTGTCTTGTGACCGAAGGTGTTGCCCGCCGGTCGGCAGGTGTACGTCTGTTGCGCGATGATGTTGTGATCCACGAAGGCACACTGAAAACGCTCAAGCGCTTCAAGGACGAAGTGCCAGAGGTTCAGTCTGGTCAGGAATGTGGCATGGCGTTTGAGAACTACGAAGATGTCCGGCCCAACGATGTGATCGAAATCTTCGAGCGCGAAGAGGTCGAACGCAATCTGAAGTAAGATCCGCCAATCAATACATAAAAAGCCCCGTAGTATCTGCGGGGCTTTTTTTTGCCCTACTTGGCCTGCATTTTTAGAATCGCTTCTTGCCGTGTTGCTACATCAAGTTTGGCAAAGATGTTGGTGACCTGATTGCGGATGGTCTTGTCGCTGACACCGAGATCACGGGCGATTTCCTTGTTGCTCTTGGCGTCGCAAATGCCTTGTAGAATGTCGCGCTCGCGGGGTGTCAATGATGCGGGCATGCCCGAGGTTTCGGCGCCGACAAAGGCCAGAAGTTGCGCGCAGAAAGTCTCCCATGCGGGTTCCCCGTCCTGAAGTATGTGGTTGTCGGACGGCAAGACCATCAATTGTGCCGAAGGGATAGATCGTGCCAGATAACGGCCCTCGTCCAATGGCGCGACCTGATCGCCTTCGGCATGGAAAATCAGCGTCGGACATTTCACCCTGGAGAGAGACGCAATTGCATTCATGTGTCCGCGGGCATGCAAAAGCTCGGCCCCAATCTCGGGTGTGGTTGTACGGCGGCAAAACTCGTTGAACCATTGAAGCATCTCGGGACTTCCTCCGGGAATAAAGCGTTTGGTAAAGACTTCACGAAACGCTGAATTCGACGAATCCCAACCCATCCGGAATATCTCGATAATCGCACTGTAGAATTTTTCAGCCTCTGGGTTTTCGCGATGGTTAACGCCTCGCGCATAGCCACCACAGAGGACCAGATGCGAAACCCTTTCGGGATACCGCGCTGCATATTCTACCGCCGCTCCGGTTCCTTGTGACATGGCCAACAGGACAAAGGGTTGCCGGACGTCCGATGCATCAACAACCCTTTCAAGATCGTCCGTCCAGGACCGAAGCGTCAGCGCACCCGTCTTGCGATCCGACAGACCACAGCCGCGTTCGTCGTATCTGACGTAGTCAAAATGCCCTTCAAGAAAACGTACCCAATGGGACCACACCGGGCTTTCTGTGTCGTACTCAAGATGTGTGAGCCATGCCGCAGCCTTTACAAGCGGCGGTCCCTTCCCGGTTCGCGACCAGGCCAAAGACAGACCGTCGTGCGTCTCAACAAAGCGAACGGGCGTCATATATCCGTGCAGAGGTACATCTGTCCTACATCCTTCTGGCCCACGGCGCCGATTTCGGGACATCTGCCCGATAGATCGAAAGGCGCGCGTCGCTCATCCTCAGTCTTGCCAATCACACGAAAATGACAAGTAAAAGGAACCACGGACATGAAACTCAGCCACTTTATCTTCGCAGGAATGACAGGTTCATCAGACCGCCGCGCCCACGAGCAGAAAGTCCTGCGCGAGCGGGGCGGCGCACCAATGCAAAACCGTCGCGATCGTTCGCGGCTTTATTCGGCACGCATCTGGCTTTGATGGCCCAAACGTACGAACCAGCCAAGGCGCGCTGCATACCGGCCGCTCGCCTTGTCCGTGCATTGAACCAAAAGCCCGATTTTCGTGAATGTGCCAATTTGTTTTGGGATCAGACAGGCAAGCCATAGTAGAGCCGTTTTCCAACTCTGACTGCAATTCGTCCGTCTGATAGGGCCTGAACAAAACGACCCTGCACCGATACGCAACTTCCCAACAGGATCGTTCTGATCATTCTGTCGCCCTCGTTCTACGGCAGGACGTTGATTACACGAAAATGTTACAAATGACAGCCCGGCGTTAAGATTGTTTCGCTTAACCGCACAACGAACGGGCAACTATAACCAATCTCGCAGGATTGGGATCAAAGGGATGTCCGCAGGCGGCATTGGGTAGTCGCGCAAATCTCGTGCGAAAACCCACTTTAGTGTCTGGCCTTCTTGGGCAACTGGCGTGCCCTCCCATTTTCGACAGGCGAAAAGGGGCATCAAAAGATGGAAATCATCATAGCTGTGACTGGCAAAAGTAAGCGGTGCCAGGCAGCTGGCCCAGGTGTCGATCCCAAGTTCCTCATGCAACTCCCGGATCAGCGCCGCTTCGGGGGTCTCGCCCGTCTCGACCTTACCGCCTGGAAATTCCCAAAGCCCGGCCATGGACTTGCCAGTCGGGCGTTGGGCAATCAGCACGCGACCATCCGGATCAATCAGCGCCACAGCGGACACCAGAACGGTTTTCACGACCGGTAATCTGCGTTGATGGCGATGTACTGAGCGGTCAGGTCGCAGGTCCAAACCGTCGCCAATCCTTCACCGAGCCCGAGGTCGACCTTAAGAGTGATCTCGTCGCCCTTCATGTGATCGGCGGCGTCGGCTTCGACATAACCGGGTGCAATTTGGCCAGCTTTGGCAACAAGGGTGGCACCAAACCAGATTGACAGGCGGTCGCGATCAGCCGCCGCGCCGGATTTGCCCACGGCCATGACGACCCGACCCCAATTCGCGTCCTCACCGGCAATTGCGGTCTTGACCAGTGGCGAATTTGCAATCGAAAGCCCGACTTTGCGGGCATCTTCGTCGCTTTCCGCGCCCTGGACCGCGACGGTCACAAACTTTGTCGCGCCTTCGCCGTCGCGCACGACTTGATGGGACAGATCCAGCATGACCTCGAAAAGCGCCACCCTGAATGCCGCGATTTCGTCTTCCGGCGCACTTTCGACGTCCACATCCGCACGGCCAGTCGCCATGACCAGAAGGGTGTCGGACGTTGAGGTGTCGCTGTCCACAGTGATCCGGTTAAAGCTCAGATCTGCCATTTCCTTGGTCCATGCCTGCAACGTGTCAAACGACACCCTGGCATCGGTAAAGACATAAGCCAGCATCGTCGCCATATCGGGCGCGATCATGCCCGATCCTTTGGCGATCCCTGCGATGTTCACGGTTCTGCCGCCGACGCTGACGCTGCGCGTCGACCCTTTTGGAAACGTGTCCGTGGTCATAATCGCGCGTGCCGCGCTCTCGATACCGTCTTCGGAGGCGGTTGCTGACAGCTTGCTTATCGCCTCGGTTATTTTGTCATCCGGCAGAGGCTCGCCAATCACGCCGGTTGAGGCCGTGTAGATGTTATTCGTCGGGATGCCGGTCGCCGTAGCGGTCGCCTCGCAAATCCGATGGACTGAATCCACGCCAGCGATACCTGTGAATGCGTTGGCATTGCCCGAATTCACCACAATGGCGATCCCGCCCGAGCCGTCGCCACCCAGTTTGGCTCTGCAGTCGCTGACCGCCGCCGAACAGGTTTTCGACTTGGTCAGCACACCTGCAACGGTCGCAGTATCGTCACAAATTGCAAGCATCACATCCGCGCGGTCTTTATATTTTATGCCCGCCGCGACGGCCGCAAATCGGACGCCCTTTATGACCGGCAAATCGGGAAAACCGCCCTTTGGAGCAAGCGGTGAGACAGGCAATTTACCAGCCACGATCAGTTCTCCAAAAGCGATAAATCATCAAGAAGCGCAGGCCCGATCTCTTCGGCTGTCTTGCGCGAAATCTCGGCGCTGTCGGTCAATTCGGCAACACGGGCTTCGACGGCCACTTGACGCAGTTGCGTGACAAGATCACCGCGTACGGCCTCAAGGGGTGGCACTTGTGTCAGGCGTGTTTCGTTCAGGCGGATCACATGCCAGCCGAACTGCGTCTGAACTGGCTCGGAGATGCTTCCGACGTCCATCGACGCGACTGCGACTTCGAACGGAGGCACCATCGCGCCTGCACCGAACCAGCCAAGCTGACCGCCATTCGGTCCAGACGGGCCGTCCGAGCGTTCCTGTGCCAAAAGCGCGAATTCCGCACCGTCATTCAGATCGGCAACCGCCTCAAGTGCCTCTGCAAGGGCCGCGCCTTCTTCCATACCGTCTTCTTGGGTGAACAGGATGTGCGAGGCGTTGTATTCGGTCTCGGGTGTGATCCCGGCATAGGTCTCGGCGTAGGCGGCCTCAAGCGCTTCGTCTGTGATTGCGGTATCGGTAATGGCCTGTATCAATTCAGAGGCTCGCAGCGCGCGCTCCTCGTTTTCCAGAGTTGCCAGCGATCCGGGTGACAAATCCCCGCCCGATTGGCCAAGCACGGTTTGCTGCACAAGCTGGTCAAGAATACCATCGAACAGGACGTCAGAAGGAAGCGATTGGTACTGTGCGGGCAGGCGCTGTTTCAGCACAATCATATGCGCGAGTGTGATATCCGTGCCGTTCACGGTGGCGACAACCGTGTCGGCGGAAACGTGACCATCGGCCTGCATTGGCGCCGATAGCGCGAAAAGCGCAACACAAGTGGCAGAAATCGTGTGTTTGAAAGCCATTATTAACCCTCTCTCCACGCCGTGACGGCGGGTGACGTTGACAGTGTGAAACCGCGCGCTTACATCGCGTTCAACGCGGGTGAACGGTTTTGTTTTGCCCTTCTATGGCGGGCCAGAGGCACGGGCAAGCGGATCTCCTCACACGATCTCGTCAGACACGCACGTTAAGGTTGGTGTAGATGCTTGGATTCGGAACGATTACGAAAAAGGTCTTTGGGACCGCAAACGACCGACAGGTCAAAGCAACCCGGTCAACGATTGACCGGATCAACGCGCTCGAGCCTGAATTTCAGGCGCTGGATGACGCGGGTCTGATCGCGAAAACCGAAGAGTTCCGCAAACGCGTAGCCGAGGGCGAAGATCTCGACTCGCTTCTGCCCGAAGCTTTTGCGAACTGCCGCGAAGCTGCGCGACGCGCTTTGGGTCTTCGGGCGTTTGATGTGCAACTGATTGGCGGCATGTTGATGCACAAAGGCAATATCGCCGAGATGAAAAC
>JARFRG010000106.1 GCA_029287375.1 Boseongicola sp.
GGATACGTCTCGTGTCCGGGGCGGAAGTAAAAAACATCGCCAGCCCCGCGCCGATACGTCAGCCCGGAACGAAAAACCTCCCCGCCTTGGAACCAGCTGATAAAAACCGTTTCCAAAGGCTCAGGCACGCCAAAGGGCTCGCCGTACATCTCTTCTTGCTCAAGTTCGAAACTTGGCGGCAATCCACGCGCGATCGGATGGCCGGGCGCCGTCACCCAAAGCCGCTCGCGCTCTCCGGCCTCGCGCCAGCTCAGATTGCAAGGCGCGCCCATCAAATGTTTGAAAATCTTGGCGAAATGCGCCGAATGGAGCAAGATCAGCCCCATCCCCGAATAGACCGCATCCGCGATCCGCTGCACAATCTCGTCTGACACATCGCCGTGGGCCGCGTGGCCCCACCACAAAAGAACATCCGTGTTTGCAAGCCGTTCAGCGGTGATCCCGTGCTCTGGCTCCTGCAAGGTCGCCGTCTCTGCCGTAATCGCGACGTCCTCTGCCAGACCGGCAGCGATGCAGGCGTGCATCCCATCAGGATATACGCCAGCCACAACTGCATTCTCGCGCTCGTGGACGTTCTCGCCCCAGACCAAAGCCTTAATCATCGTCGTGTTCCTGATCTTCCTCGCGCCCCTTGAACCCTCGGGCCACCACAAATTTCTCTGAACTGTCTGCACGCGACGCCGGAGGCTTTACGTTTACAACTGTCTTAAACTGCTTCTTGAGCAATAACTGGAGCGACCCTTCCGCCCCGCCGGCCAGCACTTTGGCCACGAACGTCCCACCCGGCTCAAGCACGTCAAACGCAAAATACGCCGCCGCTTCACAAAGCGCCACAATGCGCAAATGGTCCGTCTGCTTGTGACCAGAAGACGAGGCCGCCATATCCGACATGACCACATCTGCGTTCCCGCCTAGCCAAGCCTTCACTTTGTCGTCGGCGTCGTCTTCCAGGAAATCCAACACATGGATCTCGGCCCCGGAGATCGGCTCCACCTCTTGCAAATCCACGCCCAGGACACGGCCGACGGCTTTGCTCTTGCGCTCACCAAGTGCATTCACCCGCGCCACAGCAACCTGGCACCAACCCCCTGGCGCACAACCAAGATCGACCACCCGCGCGCCCGGCACCAAAAAGCGGTACTTTTCGTCCAACTCAAGAATTTTATACGCCGCGCGACCGCGATACCCGTCGGCCTGCGCGCGTTTCACATATGGGTCATTCAACTGACGCTGGAGCCACAACGTCGAGCTTAGCTTGCGCCCGCGCGCAGACTTCACTTTCACCCGTAAAGCCCTGGCACCGCGTCCGCTGGTTTTCTTGTCCATGTGACTGTCTCCTAAGCCAAAGGCGATAGCGCGGGTATGGCACGCTCGCAAGGGACGCAAGACTGATAGTTCATATCATCGCGCCCTTTGGTAAAGTCTGAGACAATAGAATCGGTCTGGGAACGCAGGTGCCAGACACAGCATACATCGAAAGGTAAAACGCGTGGCGGTTAGGGGAATTTATGTACTGGCGGGCCTGTTTTTCATGGCCCTCGCGTCATGCGCATCGCTTAGCGAAGATACCTGCAGGGCTGGCGACTGGGAAGCCATCGGCTTTGAAGACGGAACGCGCGGGCAAGGCCCTGACCAGATTTTCCGCCACGCACGTGCCTGTAACGATTTTGGCATCGCCCCCAACAAAACACTTTGGGAGGCGGGTCGTGTTGAGGGGCTCAAGCTCTATTGCACGCCGCGAAACGCCTATGAGGAAGGTGCCGACGGCGACCGCCTTCGCCCGGTATGCCCGGTGGATGATCGCCCCCGGCTGTTGGTGGAAAATGATCGCGGGCTCATGTGGTATAGAATCGGCCGGGATATCGACGAAACCGAAAGCGAAATTCGCCAGATCAGTGCCACGTTGCGCGACATGGCTGCTGACGACCCCGCCCGTGCCAGATTGATAAACGCGCGCTTGCGGCTTCGTCTTGAGGTGTCGCGTCTGCGCGCAAAGCGCCTTCGCTACAGATATTGAAAGTCATGGTACGGGCGGCCGGACTTGAACCGGCACGGGCTTTCGCCCCAAAGATTTTAAGTCTCATGCGTCTACCATTCCGCCACGCCCGCGTTGAAGTCTGACGTCATGTCTTCTAGTCATCCCTCATCGCAACGCTCGCACGAGATCGGATCATGACGCAGATTTCCCGCCGCACATTATGCAGGCTCTCGCCGGAAGGAAAGATGCGGAATGTCCTAAAATTCAAGGTCCTGCGCGCGCAAAGTTGTCAAAGCCTGACAATCGGCCCAGCCCCGTGATCCCACTTTGGAAAATCAAACGCGAATTGACCCGGCTTTCCGTGCAGGCGCGGGCGATCCCCCTCGCCTTTTACGAGCCATTCGTGCAGCGGCGCCACGATGCAAGCCGCCCCACTGAAATCACGGCCACCAAAGGAACACTCGCAGCGACGTCAAAGCTCGCGATTTTCCTGATCTACCAGCCGGACGGCGTGGCGTCTTCCGTTCTGACAACCTGCCGCCACCTTATCGACAATGGCTTTGCGCCCGTGGTTGTCAGCAATGCGCCCCTATCGGACAAAGATCGCGAAAACCTCAGTGAAACTGCCTGCCTCGTCGTCGAAAGACCAAATTTCGGCTATGATTTCGGCGGCTACCGCGACGGGTGGTGGGTGCTCGACAGGCAGAACCTTTCACCCGACCACATCCTGTTCCTGAATGACAGCATCTGGTTTCCAGCGACCCAATCCGCCACGACTTTGAACGACATGACCACGTCTCACGCAGATTTTGTCGGGCTTCAGGCGTTTGGCAATCTGAACGCAACGGGTCGCAAACGCGGGTTCTTCGCCTCCTATTGCCTTCTTCTAAAACGCCCCTTGATAGACCACGCCGCCTTCAAGGACTTCTGGGCCTCCTATCGCATGTCTTCCAACAAAGAAGTCACCTTGCGCCGGGGAGAGCGTGCGTTTTCCTGGGCAATGTTCAACACCGGCCTTCCAGCGCATGCTTTGTTCTCGCTCGAAATATACCATGACTGCATCGATACATTGCCAAGTTCGGACCTGACGCAAGCGCTGGCCGATTTGGTTGTCGTGAATCCTACTTTGAACGAAAGACGCAACGCACTCGTGGCGTCTTCCAAGGACGACGCCTTCGAAGACGCCGCCCGCGTGCTTCTTAAAGATGCGGCCCGCACCAAGAACTATATTGGTGCCTCGCCGATTGTTGCCCTCACATCCTTGGGGCTGCCGGTAATCAAGAAAAACAACGAGCACCTTTACGTGCTGGCGCGCGAGAAAATCTCCGAGGCCCATGCAAACGGTCGACTGCCAGATTTGCATAGCGAGGTCGCGGAAGAGCTAGAACGCAAGTTGCGCCGATAGCCGCACCCTAAAGCTCTTTTCCCGGCGGTTCGACCAGCAGGCTGCGCTCGGAAATCCACGGGTTCAACGCCACCGCCCCGCGCAGCACTTCTTGCGCCTCTGCGTCGCGGCCAAGCCCGAAAAGCGTCAAGGCCTTGCCGCTGATCGCCGCCACGTGGCGCGGAGATCGCGCAATGGCGAGATCGAGATCCACAAGAGCTGATGCAAAATCCTGACGCAGAAAATTGACAAAGGCGCGTTGGTTGTACCCTTCGGCATAGTCCGGGCAATAGTCCACCAACCGATCAAATGCATCCAGAGCTTCGACGAAATTGTACGACGATCGCGCAGACATGCCTCGATCCAGCAGCGCCTGCGCCTGCTCGTCGGGCGCTGTGGCCCACAGCTCCCACAAGCCGGCGGAAACCCCACGCGCCGCCATCTCGTTCGGCGCGGCCTGCGCACGCTCCAAAAGCGCATCCGCATCACGGGAGATGTCGGGCGGTGGCGGACAGCTTGCTAAGGCAGGGGCGGCCAGAAAAGTCAGCATCAGGAAATATTTCATAACACCAATGGTGGCGTTTCGCGGCGTTCCGTCAAGTCACAAACCCGCCATCCTTCACCGCCTGCATCGCCACATGCGTCGCCGTATGCGCCACATGCGGCAGGCTCGAGATCCTCTCTCCAAGGACGATCCGATAGCGGGTCATATCGCGCGTACGTACTTTCAACAGATAGTCGAACGCCCCGGCAATCATGTGGCATTCTTCAATCTCAGGCACCGCCGCCACACCCGCATTGAACGCCGACAGCGCCTTTTCACGGGTGTCCGACAGTTTGACCTCGACAAAGGCCACATGATCCAACCCAAGCCGCACCGGATCGATCTGCGCCCGATAGCTCTGGATAACGCCCTGTTCTTCCAACCGCTTGACCCGCGCTTGCACAGGCGTTTTCGAAAGCGCGACACGACGCGCCAGCTCGGTCATTGAAATCCGTGCGTCGGAGGAAAGGATATCCAGAATTTTTTGGTCTGTCCGGTCAAGCAAAATTTCTATTTCAACCTCTATGATCGCTATATTTTAGTCGATACTCTCTACATTTTGCTCATTTTTAGACGAATTGTCTATCTCTGAAATGCTATATATCTCCCATGACATATATGCCCCTCACACGCTTCGTCACGTACCCGTCCGAAAACACCGTTTTGGAGGACGCCACACGATTGGCTGCGCTCAGCCCCGCTGACCGCAGCACTATCTGCCGCGATGCGACCGGACTGGTCAAAGCCATCCGGGCTTCGGACCGCCCCGGGTTGATGGAGGTGTTCTTGGCCGAATACGGCCTGTCCACGGACGAAGGCGTCGCTTTGATGTGCCTCGCCGAAGCCCTCCTTCGTGTTCCCGACCCCGATACGATTGACGCACTGATCGAAGACAAAATCGCGCCGTCCGATTGGGGCCAGCACCTTGGCCATTCCTCATCGACATTGGTGAACGCATCAACATGGGCCTTGATGCTGACTGGCCGCGTGCTGGATGATACCCGCCCCGGCGTCGCAGGCACCATGCGCCAGGCGATCAAACGCCTTGGCGAACCCGTTATCCGAACCGCTGTTGCACGCGCGATGCGCGAAATGGGCGCCCAATTCGTGCTTGGCGAGACGATGACCTCGGCCATGACCCGCGCGGCAAAGATGGAGGCGAAGGGATACACCTATTCATACGACATGCTGGGTGAAGCCGCTCGCACTGACGCCGATGCGCAACGATACTTTGATGCCTACGCAGGCGCGATCCGCGCCGCCGGCGGTCAGTCGGACACAGGCGACATTCGCGCGCGTCCCGGCGTTTCGGTGAAACTGTCCGCACTGCATGCCCGCTATGAGGTCTCACAGCGCGCGCGCGTCCTGAAAGAACTGACCCCGCGCCTTGTGGACCTCGCGGTCATGGCCGCCGAACGCAATATCGGCCTCAACATCGACGCCGAGGAATCGGATCGGCTGGAACTGTCCCTCGACGTCATCGAGGCCGCTCTCCCCGACCCCCGCCTTGAGGGATGGGATGGCTTTGGCATTGTCGTGCAGGCCTATGGTCTGCGCGCAGCCCCGGTTATCGATCACATCTATGCGCTGGCAGAAAAACACGACCGCAAATTGATGGTACGACTGGTCAAAGGCGCCTACTGGGATACCGAAATTAAACGCGCTCAGGTTCTTGGCCTCGCAGGCTTTCCGGTTTTCACCGCAAAGGCCGCAACCGACGTTTCCTACATCGGCTGCGCCCGCAAGCTCCTGGGCATGACCGACAGGATTTATCCGCAGTTTGCAACGCACAATGCACATACAGTTCAAGCCATCCTGCACATGGGCAACGATGCGGAACTCTTTGAATTCCAACGCCTTCACGGCATGGGCGAGCAGCTTTACGAGACTGTTCGCAAAATGCACCAGACCCGCTGCCGCATCTATGCGCCCGTCGGCGCACACCGCGATCTTCTGGCCTATCTCGTGCGTCGTCTCCTTGAAAACGGCGCGAACTCCAGCTTTGTGAACCAGCTTGTCGATGAAGACATCCCCGCAAGCGAGGTCGCCTCTGACCCGTTCGACACTGCCCATATCCGCCCCAGCATCCGCAGCGGGCAAACGCTTTACCACCCCGAGCGTGAAAACTCCGTTGGCTGGGACATCACCGATGGCCCGACGCTTGCGCGCATCGACGTCGCCCGCGCGCCGTTCAAATCCCACCAATGGCATGCCGCGCCGATCGTTGCCGATATGACCCCAGAAGGCAAAGCCGAAGCCATCACAAACCCGGCCAATGGGGACGATGTTGTCGGCCATATCATTCAATCCAATGATGCAAGCGTCGAAAAGGCCCTCGCCTCTGCGACAGTCTGGAAAACCGACCCCAAAACTCGCGCTGCAACTTTGAACCGCGCGGCTGATCTCTACGAAGAAAATGCCGGCGAGATTTTCGCTTTGCTGGCGCGCGAAGCGGGCAAAACCCTTCTCGATTGCGTCGGAGAACTGCGCGAAGCCGTTGATTTTCTACGCTATTATGCCGCCCGCGCGACCGAAACAGGCACCGATCCGATCGGAACAGTCACCTGCATAAGCCCGTGGAATTTCCCGCTCGCCATTTTCACAGGTCAGATCGCAGGCGCGCTTGCGGCGGGTTGTGCCGTCCTCGCGAAACCTGCCGAACAAACGCCCCTGATTGCCCACCTCGGCGTCAGCCTTTTGCACAAGGCAGGCGTTCCGATAACGGCCCTGCAATTCCTTCCCGGCACAGGAGCCACCGTTGGGCGCGCCCTCACGTCCGACGCGCGCATCGACGGCGTCGCCTTCACAGGCTCGACCCCGACGGCACAAGCCATCCGTCGCGCAATGGCCGAACACCTTGCCCCCGGCGCGCCCTTTGTGGCCGAAACCGGCGGCATCAACGCGATGATCATCGATTCAACCGCCCTCATGGAACAGGCCGTGCGCGACGTTGTGGCCTCGGCGTTCCAGTCGGCAGGGCAGCGTTGCTCGGCACTGCGCTGTGTGTATGTGCAAAGCGACATTGCCCCCGCCTTTCGCGAGATGCTCACAGGCGCGGTTGAAGCCCTCACCATCGGTGATCCTTGGGAAATCTCCAGCGATATCGGTCCCTTAATCGACAATGCTGCGCGCGATGGCATTGCAAGCTATCTCAGCGATCACACCGCGAACGCCCATTTGACTGCCCCCGACACCGGCACTTTCCTTGCCCCCCACATCGTCGACGTGCCGGGCATCGCGGCGATTGAACGCGAAGTCTTCGGACCTGTTCTGCATATTGCCACCTTCAAATCGCAAGACCTTGATCGCGTGATCGCTGATATCAACGCCACGGGCTTTGGCCTGACGTTCGGTCTTCACACACGCATCGACAGCCGGGTGCAGGAAATCGTCGAACAGGTCCATTCCGGCAATATTTACGTCAACCGCAACCAGATTGGCGCGGTTGTTGGCACCCAACCGTTCGGCGGTGAAGGTCTGTCGGGAACCGGCCCCAAGGCGGGCGGTCCTGCCTATGTGTCGCGGTTTTCCAAAGCGTTCGATCCCGGACAGCACGCGCCTATGGATATGCCCGGCCCCACAGGTGAGACGAACCGTCTCAGCACCCAGCCGCGCGATCCGTTCCTTTGCCTCGGTCCCGGCGCCGAATTGGTCGAGAAACAGCGCGCTGCCATTCAGGCCGTCGGCGGTGACGCCACAAGCGCCGATGGCCTGACACCCGAAGAATTGCGCGCGTTCCCGACCCTCGGTGGCGCCATTTTCTGGGGTCCGGACGCTGATGCCCGCGGCTATGCCCATGCTCTTTCAGAACGTCAGGGCGCAATACTTCCTTTGATAACCGGCGCACCCCGCAGCTTTGAGGTTTGCCACGAACGCCACCTATGCGCAGACACGACGGCCTCGGGCGGAAACGCTGCCCTTCTGGCGGACGTCAGCGACACTTGACCTTTGGTCGCGAAACGGGTCCGCTCAACCCATGTTCCCGTTTCGCGATCACAACCCATCCCTGCGCACGCCGTACGTCACCTGGGCACTGATTGCCGCTAATATATTGGTATTTATCAGCTATTTTTCCCTGTTCGGTGATGAACGCGCGCTGTCGAATTTCTATTTCACCTATGGTCTCGTCCCTGCAATCTCCGCGCCCGAAACTTTCGTGACGTCCATGTTCCTTCACGGAGGTTTCATGCATCTCGCGGGTAATATGCTGTTCCTTTATGTCTTTGGCGACAACCTTGAAGACGCCATGGGCCATGTCAAATTCCTGTTGTTCTATCTTGCGGCGGGCTTTGCGGCGGCAGGTGCGCAATTCATCTCGGACCCGTCCAGCACTGTGCCAATGGTCGGCGCATCGGGCGCAATCGCGGGCGTTATGGGCGGCTATCTCCTGCTTTACCCAAAGGCCCGCGTCGATGTTCTGATCTTCATCGTGATCATCATTCGCGTCATTCCGATCCCCGCGTGGATCGTTCTCGGTTCCTGGTTCGGCATTCAGCTGGTGCAGGGTGCCGCGACCCCGACCGCAGGCGGAGGCGTCGCCTATTGGGCGCATGCAGGCGGGTTTGTCGCTGGTCTCTTGCTGACGATCCCGGTCTGGCACCGCATGGGCGGCGCGCGCTATTGGAAGGTCACCAAAGGCACGCCACCGCATCCCGAAACGCACTATCGCCGCGTCAAAACCGGCATCCCACGCGTTAGACGCTCGAAACCGCAGAACCCCTGGTCCTAAGTGTGCGTCGTTGCATCTGAGAACAGATGGATGACCAAAATTCCCCCAAGGATCATCGCAAGACCAAGAATCGCGGGCCAGTCGAGCCGTTGGCCAAAGACGAAATATCCGATCCCGGCGATGAAAACGATCCCAAGACCCGACCAGATGGCATAGACCAAGCCCACCGGCATGACAGAAAGCGTAAGCGACAAAAGATAAAACGCCACGCCATAAGCCACCACGACGATCACCGACGGCACGGGCCGTGTGAACTGCTGACTGGCCTGAAGCGCCGTCGTTCCCACCGTTTCAGCCAGAACCGCGAAAATCAGATATAAGAAATGGACAGGCCTATCAGCCTCCTAAAGCGGCAACGCCGTGGTTTCTTTCAACTCTTCCATGACGAAACTGGCCGCCACATCCGACATCTCGACCCGTCGGATCAAGTCCTGATACATCGCATCGTAAGCCGCCATATCCGCAACCCGTGCATGCACGAGATAATCCAGATCTCCCGACATCCGATAGGCCGCCAAGATCGATGGCATGTCCCGCGTGGCAGCCGCGAAAGTGCTTAACCACTCGGGGTCATGTCGGTTGGTGCGAATTTGAATAAACACCGACAACTTCAGCCCCAACAAATCCCCGTCCAGCACCGCCACCCGCGCCCGAATTACCCCCGATTGCTCAAGTGCGCGCACCCGTCGCCAGGTTGCGTTACGGCTAAGGCCGACCGCCTCGCCCAGCGCCTCTAACCCCATGGAGGCGTCGCGCTGCAGATTCGACAAGATCTTACGATCCAAAGCATCAATCGTCTCAATCATTTATATTGCCCTGTATGTTTTTCCCGAAATATACACCATTTCAATGAACTTTGGGAAGACATCTCATTGGAAATCGCCGATTCTCCTCTGGAACCATTCAACCGGGAGAAAACCATGATCACGCGCCTCTTCTTCGACCACCCCTCCAGCGTCGACGAAACCTACGGCCAGCACGCCCGCTTTGCCTTTACGTTTTCACTGAAACTCTTCGCAGCCGCAGGCGCTGCCCTGGTCCACGCCGTGATCCCCTGTCTGTTTGAAAAAACGGCGAGCCGCATCATCGGCGACCTTTACGCCCGGACCCACAACCGCGGCCACTAGCGCGGTTAGTACGGCCCGTCGTCCAACACGCCGTCGGCCGACATCTGCGCATAAAGCAGCCCCTCGCGCAGACCACGATCTGCGACGGACAGACGATCCGTTGGCCACAGTCGCAAAAGCGCTTGCAAAATCGCGGCCCCCGACATGATCAACGCATGTCGGTCGCGGCCAATGCGGGGGTCCGCCCGTCGACCTTCCGGCCCCATATCAAGGTAGCTGCGGATCACCGTATCAATCTGGTCCGATGTCATCCGAAGCCCGTCAACCTTGTTGCGATCATACCGCCGTAATCCAAGATGGCTTGCCGCAACCGTCGTCACCGTGCCGGACGTGCCGATAATCTGGAACCCGTCACGCGCCTGCTCTGCCTCATAGGGCGAAAACTCGGCCAATTGTTCCTCAAAATACCAGCTCATCAACGCAAAGCGTGCAGAATCGCTTTCGACATCGTTGAACTGATCACGCAAGGTCGCGACCCCCAGCGGCACCGAGATCCAGTCCACCACCCGCGCGGCCGCAAAGGGCGACGTCGCATCCGGTGTGAAACCAGCATGAAGCCGCATGATCGCACGTTGCCGCTCGACGTTCGGCACCCGGCTCAGATCAATCCACACCAATTCTGTTGATCCGCCGCCAATGTCCACGACCAGCAATTGTTCCGTCTTGGTGGACACCAGTGGCGCACAGGAAATCACGGCCAATCGTGCCTCTTCCTCCGGCGCGATGATGTCCAATGCCAGACCGGCCTGTTTTTCGACGTTGCTCAGAAATTCCGACCCGTTCTTGGCACGTCGACAGGCCTCGGTCGCGACAAGACGCATCCGTCCAACATTATGTTTTTTCAGCTTTTTCTGGCAAATCGCAAGGGCATGAATAGTCCGGTTCATGGACGCGACCGACAAACGCCCCGATCGCTCAAGCCCCAGACCCAACTGCACTGACTTTGAAAAACTGTCGACCACATGGAATTGGTTGCCCTTGGGTTGGGCAATCAGCATGCGGCACGAATTTGTGCCGAGATCCAGCGCGGCATAAAGCGCGGCTGGATCAGCCTGTCCGGGCGCGGACGGTTCGACCTTAAACGGGAACCGGTCTGCGCCCCGGGGACGCTTGGGCGTCATGTCGCCCTCCGATCTTTGGTTAACGCCACCCTACGCGGGCGATCTGCATTTGCGCAAGCCTCACTATCTTGGTGAGAATATTTCATGGCCCCGCCCCTTGCCCAACCGACCTGCACGCTCCAAATTCTGCCAAAGTCGCGAAGGCGACGAAACATGTCGAAATCCGGCGTCGTTTTCACATCGCACCCGCGTAGGACGGCATATGAGAGGACCTGCACATGCCCGACGTCACCATCGTTTACTGGCGCGATATTCCCGCGCAGATCATTGTCGGCAAGGGTCGTCGTGGTTCCAAAGCACCACTGCCCGAGCGCTTTGAACAAGCCATTGACCGCGCCGCGATGAAAGTTGGTGCCAAAGACGCAGACGCCTATCTTTCAGAATGGCGCAAAGCCCCCGCCTATGAGGTCGCAGGTGACCCCGATCAAGTCGCGCGCGCCGAGGCTGCACGACTGGACACCGAATACGATCAGAACAGGATCAAGACCCTTATCGACAACGACGGATGGGCCTGAACGCCCACGATATAAGGAAGACGCTAATGGCGCTTTTGCCGTTCCGAAAAAAGACCGAGGAAAAAGTCACGACTGATCCAAAGGTCGAGTCATTCCTTCAGGACTTTTCCATCGAAGTCATGCCCCGTACGGCTGAAAAGGTCGAAAATTTCCGCGATCACCTGCCGCAAGGCACCCGCGTATACGTCGCCCACATCGAAGGCACCCCGATCGAGGACATGGTCGCCACAGCCAAACGTCTGGCGGCCGACGGCTATCAGGTCATGCCGCACTTCCCGGCACGCATCATCAAAGACGACGCCACTCTCACTGACTGGATCGCGCGTTATCAAGGTGAAGCTGGCGTTGATCAGGCGCTTTTGCTCGCGGGTGGCGTTGCGGAACCGCACGGCAAATTCGACAGCTCGATGCAGCTCTTGGAAAGTGGTCTGTTCGACAAAGCCGGTTTCAAACGACTTCACGTCGCAGGCCACCCCGAAGGCAACCGCGATATCGACCCAAAAGGCGGGGTTGTGAACGTCGAAAGCGCGCTGAAATGGAAAAACGATTTCAACAGCCGCACCGACGCCGAAATGGCCATTGTCACTCAATTTGCGTTCGAAGCAGCTCCGATCATCAAATGGGCCGATCAAGTGCAAGCCTCCGGCATCAATCTTCCGATCCACATTGGCATCGCTGGCCCCGCAAAGCTGCAAACGCTGATCAAATTTGCCATTGCCTGTGGTGTTGGTCCGTCCCTCAAGGTGCTTCAAAAACGTGCGATGGATGTCACAAAACTGGTCATGCCCTACGAGCCCGACGACGTGATCAATGCATTGGCAGCCCACAAAGCCGCCAACCCGGACTTCGCCATCAGCCACGTCCACTTCTTCCCGCTTGGCGGTATTAAAACCAATGCAGCCTGGACAATGTCGCGCGGCGGACTGGCTGCGCAACCTGCTTCGGCCTCAGCCTGACCTCTCACCAGAAAGCCCCGATATGACCCGTACCGTTCTCGAGTCCGCCACCAAAACCGTTGTCATCGGATTTGACGAACCATTCTGCGTGATCGGGGAACGCATTAACCCCACAGGGCGCAAGATCCTGGCGGCAGAACTTGAAGCAGGCAATTTCTCGACCGTCGAAAAAGACGCGATCGAACAGGTCGCGTGCGGGGCGCAGGTGCTCGATATCAATGCGGGCGTGGTCTACAACTCAAACCCCAATCCGAACGAGACTGAACCGCCGTTGATGACTTCGGTCGTGGAGCTGGTGCAGAGGCTGGTCGACGTGCCACTTTGCATCGACTCGTCTGTCCCAGGCGCGCTGGAGGCTGGCCTGAAAGCCGCAAATGGCCGCCCCCTTTTGAATTCGGTGACGGGCGAAGAAGATCGCCTCGAACTGGTGCTGCCGCTGGTCAAGAAATACAACGTGCCGGTCGTGGCGATTTCGAACGACGACACCGGCATCTCAGAAGACCCGGACGTGCGCTTTGCCGTCGCCAAGAAGATCGTCGAGCGCGCAGCCGATTTCGGCATCCCCGCGCATGACATCGTCGTTGACCCCCTCGTCATGCCAATCGGCGCAATGGGAACCGCAGGTCTACAAGTATTCTCGCTGGTGCGACGTTTGCGAGAAGAACTCGGCGTCAATACCACTTGCGGAGCGTCGAACATCTCGTTCGGCCTGCCCAACCGGCACGGCATCAACAACGCCTTCCTTGCAATGGCCTCGGCCGCAGGCATGACCTCAGCCATCATGAACCCGGTCGCCATGCCACCAACCCGCAAAACCATCACCGAACGCCTCGATGCGCTCAAGGCCTTTGGCATCACCGCCCCAGATGATCTCGACATCGGCGCTCTCGGCCCGCTTGTTGGCCTTGCCACAAACGAAGACCTCATACGCGAACGCGTCGCGCGCCTCGCGGACCTTGGGATCACCGTGCCAGAGGACGCCGACATCTCGAAACTCGGCCCCCTCTTGGGCCTTGGCAAAACGTCGGGCGTTGCATCGGACGAGATCCTTTCGATCCGGGCGGCGGATTTTTTGCTGAACCACGACCCATCGGGCGGCAACTGGATCCGCATGAACAAACCCATCGCGGCTCCCGGTGGTGGCGGTGCGCGCGGTGGTCGCGAAGGCCGGCGGCGTCGGCGCGGCTAATCAACAAATATGCATAAGGCATCTTAGCGGCGCCTCGTAACTATCCCTGTCGTCAGTCAAATGGCCGTGCTAACTTTGCGGTCGAGACATACCCGTCTCACAGGCAGACACTCAATCGTGGCCTGAAATCGACTGACCCAATGGGCATCAGACACCATGACGGATCGCGATGACTTCCCGCCCTGGCACATTGGGCTGGCACGTGTTGCCCTGAAGATTGCGACCATCGCGGTGGCGGTTTTTTTGATCCTCCTGATTATGGACTGGGCCCAAAGACGCGCCGAAGCCTCCGGCTCGGACGGTTTGATGCTGGGCGTCATGATTGCTCTCTTGCTGGGATATGCGCTTCTTCTTGCGGTCCCATTCGTGCCGGGCATCGAAATCGGCATCTCGCTTTTGGTGATGAAAGGCGCCGACGTCGCGCCCTTCGTCTATGCCGCCACTGTCATCGGCCTGTCGATGTCCTTTATGATCGGCCGCTGTGTGCCTTACAGATGGCTGCACAACTTTCTTGCAGATCTCAGAATGAAACGCGCCTGCCACCTGATCGCACATCTCGAGCCGATGTCGCGCGACGAACGTCTGGCCCATCTGACCAAACGCTTGCCAGAGGTCATCGTTCCAGTTTTCAATATGGGGCGCTACGTACTGTTCGCCGTGCTGTTCAATATTCCGGGCAACGCCGTTCTTGGCGGCGGTGGCGGTATCGCCTTTGCAGCAGGCTTTAGCCGCCTGTTTCGCCCTGCTTACGCGCTCTTGACGATCACTCTCGCCGTCTTACCCGTACCGCTGTTGGTCTGGCTTGTCGGCTCCCAGTTCCTGGCGTCACCCTAACCTGCGAGAGGTCGAAAAAATCGGGTAATCTCACCCATTGCCAAAAGCGCCACAAGATACACAAGGCCAAGCGGAACCGCCGCAATCGCCCCAATCTCGGCCCCGTTCACACCGAACAATCCGGCAGACACAGACAAAATCAGAATCGCGCATAAAACCGGCACCGGCAGAACCGCTGCGCGAAGCCACGCCCCCTTCAAATGAAAGATCGAAAACGTCTGGAGAGCAATATAGCTCACCGCAAATACAAAAAGACCGGACAGGTCCATGGGAATTCCTTTCCCTAACTCGTTACAAAAACCAACCTGCCACACAATTGCGGCGACATCTCGCGCCCGCCATGACGTTTCAAGGACGTTTTCTGGCGGAACCGGCCTTTTCAAGGACGCGAACGCCGCTATGCTCCGGCTCACATCACAGGCGAAAAACCCATGACCGACAAAGCTTTGGTAATCTTCACGCCCTCAGGCAAACGTGGCCATTTCGAGGTCGGCACACCGATCCTCACAGCGGCCCGTCAATTGGGGGTCGATCTCGATTCTGTCTGCGGCGGCCGCGGGATTTGCTCCAAATGCCAGGTTTCGCCGGGCTTTGGATCGTTTTCCAAACACGGTGTCACCGTTGCCGAAAACGCCGTTTCTGAATGGAACAGCGTCGAAGAACGCTACAAAGAGAAACGCGGCCTGAAAGACGGCCGCCGCCTTGGCTGTCAGGCCACCGTGCAAGGCGATCTCGTCGTCGATGTGCCACCCGAAAGCCAGGTCCACAAACAAGTCGTGCGCAAGGCAGCGGCGATCCGCGAGATCACGATGGATCCCGCCACACGCCTTTACTACGTCGAAGTGCGCGAACCCGACATGCACGAACCTTCCGGCGATCTTCAACGCCTTGCCGAAGCCCTGAAACGCGATTGGGACGTGGATGACATCGACGCTCCGCTGCCGGTCTTGCGCAAGCTGCAACCGACCTTGCGTAAAGGCAAATGGACGGCGACGGTCGCGCTTTACAAAGACAACGCCGACACAAAACACCGGCTCATCGACATCTGGCCGGGCTTCTACGACGGACGTCTCTACGGTCTCGCCATCGACCTGGGCTCGACCACTATCGCGGCCCACTTGTGCGATCTCAGAAACGGGCAGGTCCTGAACTCCGCCGGGATCATGAACCCGCAGATCCGCTTTGGCGAAGACTTGATGAGCCGTGTCAGCTACGTAATGATGAACCCCGGTGGCGACGTTGAAATGACCAATGCCGTCCGCGACGCAATGGGCGAATTGGCCCGCAACCTCGCGTCCGACGCCGACATTCCGCTTGAAAACATTGTCGAGGCAACCATCGTCTGCAATCCGGTCATGCACCACCTTTTGCTTGGCATTGACCCTGTGGAACTTGGTCAGGCCCCGTTCGCACTGGCCACCAGCGACGCGCTGCGCATCGCGGCGGCCGACATTGGCCTCGATCCGATCAATCCGGCGGCGCGCGCGTATCTTCTGCCCTGCATTGCGGGCCATGTCGGTGCCGATTGTGCCGCCGTCGCTCTCTCCGAAGAGCCTTACAAGTCCGACGACCTCGTGCTGATCTGTGACGTTGGCACCAACGCCGAAATCCTGCTCGGCACCAAGGATCGCGTCCTTGCTTGCTCGTCCCCCACCGGACCCGCCTTTGAAGGCGCGCAGATTTCGTCGGGGCAGCGCGCAGCCCCCGGCGCCATTGAGCGTGTCGAGATCAATCCCGACACCAAAGAGCCGCGCTTTCGGGTCATCGGTTCGGACATCTGGTCAGACGAGGACGGCTTTACCGACGCCATCGCCACGACTGGCGTCACGGGCATTTGCGGCTCCGGTATCATCGAAGCCGTCGCAGAAATGCGTATGGCAGGCCTCGTCGATCCCTCAGGTCTCATTGGCTCCGCCGAGCAGGCAGGCACCCCTCGCCTGATCCCCGAAGGACGCACCCACGCCTATGTCCTTTTTGACGGCTCCGCAGAGGGCGGCCCCCTCATCTCGGTCACCCAAGGCGATATCCGCGCAATTCAGCTTGCAAAATCAGCACTCTACGCTGGCGCGCGTCTCCTTATGGACGAATTCGACACCGATACGGTCGACCGCGTGGTTCTCGCGGGTGCCTTCGGTGCGCACATCTCTCCCAAACACGCGATGGTGCTGGGAATGATCCCCGACTGCCGTCTCGCCAACGTCACATCAGCCGGAAACGCCGCGGGAACCGGCGCACGCATCGCGCTTTGTGACGTTTCGGCCCGCACCCGGATCGAAGAAGAAGTCCACCGCATTCACAAAGTCGAAACCGCGATCGAGCCGCGCTTTCAGGAACACTTCGTCGCGGCCAACGCCATCCCCCACGCCACAGCGCCCTTTCCCGAGCTTTCAAAAATCGTCACCTTGCCCAAAGTGTCCTTCAACACAGGCGGCGGCGAAGACGGAGGTCGACGCCGACGCCGTCGCGGCTAAACCGCCTTCTTCTTGGTCAAAATACTCCGGGGAGTCTCCCGCAGGGAGACGGGGCAGCGCCCCAATCGACCCCGAGCATATGCACGAGGCAACCGGCATTCTTGTGACACAAATATCAAAATGCCACGTGTCCGATGTCTCTTGACGCACCCCAACGCGTGGCTTACGCCCGATAAGGTTCGCGGGTGTAGCTCAATGGTAGAGCTTTTGCTTCCCAAGCAAGTGACGAGGGTTCGATTCCCTTCACCCGCTCCAATCACCGAAAGCCCGACAATGGACGACCCCCACACCCTGCTGACAAAAGACCAACTCGCCGCAGCAGGCCTGCCGGGCTTCGCCTACGGCTACCAAGACAAAGTGCGCTTTTACGAACTCGACGCCCTGAACCACGTCAACAACACCGTCTTCCTGAAATGGTTCGAAACGATCCGCGTCGACTACGCTCTTGCCCGCGGCCTCACCACCTACTCCCATGCAGACGACGACCCGCAACTCGTCGTGCGCCACCTCTCTGCCGATTTTCTCGCGCCGATGTACCAAAACGAGATCTACACCCTCGCCGCCCGCACCCGCTCGATCAAAGCCTCCAGCCTGATCATGGACTACGCGGTGGCCTCGGGCGGCCAGATCAAAGGCACCGGCGACTGCGTCATCATCAGCCTCGAACAAGACGGCAAAACCCGCCGCCCCCATTTCCCGGACGCTGTCCGAGCAATGGTCGATCTCGACGGAGCCGAGCTTACCGGTTAGCCCTTGTTGGTCTCGATATACTCCAGAACGGCCTCATAAAGCGCCTTTGTCTCGCGGTCCTCGATCCCCATCGTCTCAAAATGTGCAACGATATTAGAGAGATACTGAAGGCTGGTCCCAAATAGCCCAGCGCCGGTCGCCGCAAACCGCACCTTCTCGTCCCAGCTGAGATCGGCACACATTATTTCCGCTTCGTGATCGGCCAGAAACGTCAACGCCTCGCACGACCCATGATCGGTTTCCACCGTCGCAAACAACGGATGATACCCCGGAGCAATGAACTCTCGCCGCCAGATAAAATCCGTCTCCACATCAAAATCCGCGCCCGCAATCCGAAACGCCAGCCCGTGACAGCCCTCGCCATGATCCAGCGCCACCATCAGACCCGGCGCGTCTTCGGTCCCGCGCGCCCCAAAGGTATCCTTCAAGATGAACTGCCGGGAATACCCTGGCAAATACGCCCGCCGTACCTCGGCAAATCGTATACCCGGATCCCACATCAGCGAGCCGCACCCGAAGAACCAGAAATCTTTGCCTTCACGCCCCTTTAGGGCCGCAGCCCGGTTCGCCTCCCTCTCGGTGTCGGAAAAGAACCAATCGGTATCAAGCCCGGCATCCTCAATGAAGGCGACAAATTCCGCCATCGACTGCTTACGAAACATCGACTTCTCGGGATCAGCAATCAGCGCACGCAATTCGGGGTGATGAACAAAGGGATCACTCATGGCTTTGCACCCTGTGCAAAATCGATGAACTTTGCAATGTCCGCCTCATCCACAGACCAGTCGCACACCAACCGCCCCAAAAGCGGTTCATGCGGATCGTCGCCCTGCAATTTGCCCGCCTCGATGTAATAATACGCGCCCGCGTCCATCAACGCGCGATGAACAAAGCGCGGCATCCAGACGAAAATCATGTTCGCCTGACGCGGAAAGGCGAATTTCACACCATCTATCCCCGCAATTCCCGACTCCAAAGCCGCCGCCAACCGATTGGCCTCCGCCGCCGTTTCCAGCCATAGACCATCCGTCAGATAGGCGTCCATTTGCGCCGCCAGGTACCGCGCCTTGGAAAACACCAATGCCCCACGCTGTTGTCGGCGCCGAAACTCGACCGCCTTCGCAGGATCAAAAATCACCGCCGCCTCGACCGCCATCGCGCCGTTCTTTGTCGCCCCAAACGACACCGCATCAACACCTGCCTTCCACGACATCTCTGCCGCCGAACACCCCAGGGCCGCAGCCGCATTGGCAAAGCGCGCACCGTCCAAATGAAGCGGAACCCCTGCTTCCCGGCATACTTCAGCGATCCCGGCGATCTCCTCCAGAGAATAAAGCGTCCCCCGCTCTGTCACCTGAGTCGCCGACACCGGCCCAAGCCCCGATTGTTGCATATTGTCAGGATTAAAGGCCGAAATCGCTGTTTTCAGCTCGTCTGCGTTGAATTTGTCTATGTCCGATCCGACCGGAGTGATCTTTGCACCACCCGTAAACGCCTCCGGTGCATGGCATTCATCCACATGGATATGCGCGAAATTCGCACAAAAGATCGTCTCCCAGGGTTTCGTTAAGCTGCCCAGAATAAGTGCGTTCGCCGCGGTTCCCGTCGGCACCAAAAACACCGAAGCGTCCGGTGCCTCGAACACGTCCCGCACCTTTTCGACCGCCTGCGCCGTCAAGTCGTCCGCTCCATATGACGGCACCGCGCCCTCGTTCGCGCGCATCAGGGCTTCCATGATTTTCGGATGCACGGGGCCGTTATTGTCAGATGCGAACTTCATAGATCGTCCTCGATGATATGGTCTTCCCACTCTTCTTCCGGCACCTCAAACTCCGGCACCGTCCAGCCCTGCACCGATATGCCCGCCTCATGCACCGACTGCGCCGAACCCGAAATCAACGGATGCCAATCGTACAAAGGCTTGCCCTCGTGCAGCAGCCGATACGCGCAGGTCGACGGCATCCAATAGGCGATCTGATCAATATTGCTCGGCTTCAGCACAACACAATCAGGCACGAATTGCTTGCGAATGTCGTATTGCGCACAGCGACACGTCTCGCCGTCCAGCAATCGGCACGCCACACGTGTGAACGCGATCTCCTGCGTATCAGGGTCTTCCAGCTTGTTCAGACAACACCGCCCGCAGCCATCACACAACGCTTCCCACTCGCGCTTGTTCAGGTTCTTAAGCGGCACACGTTCCCAATATCGGTCCCGAAGTCCCGCGCGGTCTATCGGATCATCGTTCGCCACTACGCCGCCAAGATCGCGCGCGCCTGCGCCGAATCCGCATCCATCTGAGTGATCAAAGCCTCAAGCCCGTCAAATTTTTCCTCTGGTCTCAGATATTCGACGAGGGCCACTGACAATTGCGCTCCGTAAAGATCGCCTCTGAAATCAAAGACATGCGTTTCAAAATTCGGGATGTTTTCGCCAAACATCGGACGCACGCCCAATGATGCCACTCCGTCATACCGCCCCGCATTGTCGCCCGTCAGAACATCGACTTTAACCGCATAGACCCCGAACTTCGGCGGGTGCAGACCTGTGATCGACATGTTTGCCGTCGGATACCCAAGATCGCGACCGCGCTGATCGCCCTGCTCAACGACCCCCTCGATGCGGTGTTGATGCCCGAGCATCATGGCCGCGTCGCGGGGCCGGCCTTCGGCCAAAGCGGCTCGAATTTGTGTCGACGACACCTCAATGCCACCGGTTTCTACAAGCTCGGCAATTGTCACGCCAAATCCAAACCGTTCGCCGAAATCCACCAAATCCGCAGCCGTCCCGGCGCGCCCATGCCCAAAGCAAAAATCACGCCCGACAGTGACATGCGCAAGTCCCAAGCGTTCTGCCAGAATATCGCGCGCAAATGCCTCGGGGGACAAAGCCGCCAAAGCCGCGTTGAACGCCAATTCATAAAGATGAACGACCCCAAGTTTCTCAAGTCGATTGGCACGCGCTTCGGCATTCATAAGCCGAAACGGGCCTGCCTCGGGCATCAGATATTCACGGGGGTGCGGCTCGAAGGTTACAACACCAAGCGGCGCTTCCGCAGCCTGCGCTGCTTGCCGCAAAACCGCCTGATGCCCCAAGTGGACGCCATCGAAATTGCCGATCGCAACCGTCGCGCCACGATCGGCGTCATCAAGATAAGTGGTGTCGCGATGGATGCGCATAAATGTCCCGTAGCGCGCAGGCGCGCGACCCGCAACCCTCAGTCGAATTTGGCTGACGGTGCCAGCACGGTCGCTTCGCCCTTCAGGACCGGTTTGCCGTTCACAAGGCACCGCGTATCCAGCGTCACGCGGCGCCGTGAATAATCGATATCAAGCACCTCAACTTCGGCCGTGACCATGTCTCCGGGTCGCACGGGCGCGAGGAATTTCAGCGATTGTCCAAGGTAAACCGTTCCGTGGCCCGGCAATTGCTCTCCGATCACCGCAGAGATCAACCCAGCCGTCAGCATCCCGTGTGCGATACGTCCTTCAAAGATCGTATCTGCGGCATAGGCGTCATCCAGATGCACAGGATTGTGGTCCGTGGACACTTCGGCAAACAGCTCAATATCGCGGGTTGTGATCTCTTTCTTCAAAGACCGGACCAACCCGATCTCAAGATCTTCGATTACAATTGTTCCGCGTGGCTGGTTATCCAACATACCAAATCCTTCTCGCAATTTTATAACATCCTGACGCATGTTATCGTAACTTAATTGCGCACCGGATATAAAAAGGCAAGATAGAATTGGCTGCAGTGCAGCATTTTCAGGATCAAGTCTACAAAGTTTGGGTCTCAACGACGGGGCCGAGGCCCTCTTGCAGCGTGGTATGTGTCTGCTGCTCGGGTTCAAATGCCAGAACGGCTGCCAGCCCAGAAATCAGGACGGCCAGCGCCCAGATCGGCAAGGCCCCCGCCTCATCGTTACGTTTTGACAGCATACCAGCAACCATGATTGCCAATTGCGGCAAGAAAATGGCAGTTAACGCGCGTTTTATTTGTTGCGAATGACTTTTGCGAAAGTATCGAAAATCGTCTCGGCCCCGGCAATCAAAGCGCCACTCTCATGCGCTGCCTCTGTGCCTTCAAGGCTTTCAACCAGCGCGCCCGCTTCTTTTGCAATCAGCACACCTGCGGCCACATCCCACGAATTCAATCCGCGCTCCCAGTAGCCGTCATACCGGCCCGCCGCGACATAGGCGAGGTCAAGAGCCGCCGCGCCAAAGCGGCGCACACCGGCAACCGCAGGCATCAATCGCGCCAAATCCTGAAGCGTGGCAGGCAGGTCCGGGCGCCCCCCGAAAGGCACACCCGTCGCAAAGATGCTTTCGATCATTTTCGAGCGTCCCGACACCCGAAGACGGGTTTCATTCATCCAGGCCCCTTGGCCTTTTTCCGCAAAAAACAGCTCGTCCTTGGACGCGTCATAGACGACGCCAGAAACGATTTCACCCTTATGTTCAAGGGCAATCGATACGGCCCAATGCGGCAGACCATGCAGAAAGTTCGTCGTTCCATCCAACGGATCAACGATCCAGCGGCGCGTCGGGTCTTTCCCCTCGACAGGCTCGCTTTCTTCGCCAACCCACCCGTAGTTCGGGCGCGCGTTCATAAGGTCTTCGCGAATGATTTCTTCGGCGCGAATGTCAGCACGGCTCACAAAATCGCCGGCCCCCTTTGTCGACACCTGCAGGTTCTCCACTTCGCGGAAATCCTTGGCAAGCGACCGGCCTGCCTTACGAGCGGCCGCCGTCATGACGTTCAGATTTGCGCTGCCTTGCATCGGAAAAACCTCTTTGATGATCCGGGCCATTTACGGAAGCCCACGCCTGTGAGCAAGCCCTAAACACCCGCCCCATTGCAAACGCGCGGCTGCAGACCCCGCGTCGATCAGATGAAGATTCTCGTGACCTATCCCCCCCAGAGGCGCTACGCTTTCGTCACGACGGGGATCGTTTTGGCAATCACGGGAGAAAATCGTGGAACAACTACTTGCACAACTCATCGGCGGCGCAGCCGGTGGCATGGGCGGCGCGAAGGCCGTCAAAGGCGCTGATATGGGCAGCATAGGCAACCTTATCGCCGGTGCTGTCGGCGGCGTCGGCGGCGGCCAACTGTTAGGCGGCCTCCTTGGTTCGGGCGCAGCAGCCGCAGGCGGTCTCGATATTGCAAGCCTTGCCAGCAACCTCGTTGGCGGCGGCATTGGTGGCATGGTCGTTCAGGTCGTCGTCGGCATGGTCATGAAGAAAATGCGCGGCTAATCGCACCTTCACGGGCCGGAACGTCAATCAGCCCAAGGCCCGTGAAATCCATCCCCCGTCCGGTCCAAACGCTGGAACCCGTGGCGACCAAAGAAATCCCGCTGTGCCTGGATCAAGTCGGTGGTCCCACGCGCCCGTCGTATCGTGTCAAAAAACGAGAGCGACGCCGCCAGCGCCGGAACCGATTGCCCTTCGGCCATCGCCGCAATCACAACGCGGCGCAATGCAGGCACGTTGTCCTCCAAAAGCGTCACAAACGACGGGGCCAAAATCAATTGTCCATGGGGCAGACCTTTCCGGATCGCAGCGGAAATATCATCCAGCAATGACGACCGGATAATGCAGCCTGCGCGCCAAATCTCAGCCACCCGCGCCAAGTCCAGCGACCACTCGAAATTCGTCGACGCGGCGTCCAAGAGAGCCATCCCCTGCCCATAAGTGATGATGCGAGACGCCAGCAAAGCGGCCTCCATGTCAGCGTCAGAAATCCGCGCGGCGCTTGCATCGCGCGGATAAGTCGCCTCGGCCGCAGCCCGCGTGTCACGCAACGCCGACCAGGACCGCGCCGCCACGGCGCTTTCGATCGCTGTCGCCGATTGCCCAAGCTTCAGCGCTTCAATCACCGTCCAGCGTCCCGTGCCCTTTTGGCCCGCCTGATCAAGGATGACATCGACCACGGGTTTGCCAGTCTCACGATCTTTGGCCTTCAGAATTTCAGCTGTGATCTCAATTAGATAAGACTGTAACGCCCCGGCATTCCAAACAGCGAACAAATCCGCCATCTGATCCATGTCGCGGCCATCCGCGCGCAACAATCCATAGGCCTCGGCGATCAATTGCATGTCGGCGTACTCGATGCCGTTATGCACGGTCTTCACAAAATGCCCGGCCCCATCCGCGCCAAGGAAATCCGCGCAGGGGTCGCCCTCGAACTTGGCCGCGATGGCCTCGACAATGTCCTTGATCGGCGCATAGGCCTCTCGCGTACCGCCCACCATGATCGACGGGCCAAACCGCGCGCCCTCTTCTCCGCCCGACACGCCGACGCCAAGATACCGCAGACCCTTGGATTCGACCAAATCCGCGCGCCGCCGCGTGTCGTTAAAATCCGCGTTTCCTGCATCAACGATCAAATCGTCACGGTCCAGCAAGGGGATCAGCGACGTGATCACCGACTCGACCGCGGCCCCCGCATTCACCATGATCAGCACCGCGCGCGGAACTTCAAGCGAGGCGACGAAATCTTCCAGATTGTCCGAAGGATGCAACCGCGCGGCCAGCGCCCCCGCCCCATCCACAACAGCCTGTGTGCGTTCCGGCGAGCGGTTATGAACCGCCACATCAAACCCATTGTCGGCAATATTAAGCGCCAAAGCTGCGCCCATCGTGCCCATTCCCGTTACGCCAATCCGTGCCATACCTGCTCCCTCACTTAGCTGAAGGACAGGCTCACGGATCCGTGCGCCAGACGCAAGGGTCAGGCCGCTTGCGGCGCAATCACACCTAAGAGAGCTTCCAGCAAGGCATCATCGCGGTGGCGCAAAGGCGCATTCAACGTGTCCGCCATCGCCATGCGCAGCAGCAGCCCCAAAAGTGCCGTATGCACCGCCACCGAAGCCCGCCGCGCCTCGATTAGCCGATCATATCGACCGCCCCGCACCAGACATTCGGCAAGCGCGTCGTACATCTCGGTTGTTGCAGGATGCATCCGGCCAAGTGTCGTCACCATCGCACCATCGCGTCCGGGGCGCTGCCCGATCTGCGGCGTCACATACATCATGCGAAACCGATCCAGATCCGACATGTGAAAAACCGCCAGGGCCTCGATCATACCGCGCAGCGCCGCATCTGGCGTCGTCTTCGGGCCAACGGCCGACTTTCCCGCCGCCGCCTCTGCCTCAAGAGCGGGTCGCACCAGGGCCTCCAAGAGCCGCGCTTTGTTGGGAAACCAGTAGATTATCGCCTGCTTCGACACCCCGACCCGACCAGCAATGGCCTCGAACGTCAGCTTGTCAGGACCAAGGTCGCGCACGATCGCACGGCTGGCGTCCAAAATCGTCTCTGCCATCTTGGAAGTACGTTTTGTCATGTCGCCCCACTCACACCAAACACCCGTGAGCTTACGATACGGGGCGCAATGGTATCGGTAAAGCGTGCAAACCTATGGAAACAATGGGTTTCCTTTTAGGAAACCTCAACTTCCTTCGCCCGTTGCATCTGCATCGGGATCTTTCGCGCCACTTTCAAAAAATGCGCCATGAAGGGTTTTGTCGTCTCATCACTGCGCGTTGCAGCATACAAACGCTTGCTCAAACCCGCCGCCGTTACGGGTCGCGTCACATAATCCGAATGATACCGAACCTCGCGCACGACCCAGTCGGGCAACACCGCCACGCCCCGGTTTGACGCCACCAACAGCAAAATCACCGCCGTCAATTCCACCTGCCGCACCGCGCGTGGCTCGACCTTTGCAGGTGTCAGCAACTCGGAAAAGACGTCCAGCCGCGACCGCTCAACCGGATAAGTGATCAGCAATTCGTCGCGAAAATCCTCGGCGTCTACGAAATCTTTCGCCGCCAAAGGATGCTGCGCCGAGGCAACGAACACAGGCTCATAGTCAAACAACGGCGTGAAATCGACCGCATTGATCTCTTCGGGATCCGATGACACCACAAGATCAACCTCTTCGCGCTGCAGCGCAGGCAATGCATCAAACGCCAGCCCCGGACGAATATCCACATCGACTTCAGGCCAGGCTTTGCGGAACTCTTCCAGCACCGGAAAAAGCCACTCAAAACAGGCGTGGCATTCAATCGCGATGTGCAATCGCCCCGATTTTCCCGACCGCAAGTTGCGAAAATCGTCCTCCATGGCCTCAAGTTCAGGCAAGACCTTCTCGGCCAGCTTCAACAACCGATGACCCGCCGAAGACAGCTTCAACGGCTTGGATCGCCGCACAAACAATTCCACGCCCGCTTGATCTTCAAGCCCCTTTACCTGATGGCTCAGCGCCGATTGCGTGATGTTCAAAACGTCCGCCGCCCGCGCCAGCCCACCTGCCTTGTGGATGGCCCGGATCGTCCGCAAATGCCGGAACTCAATATGCATATGTGAAGCAGCCTCATAACAATTGTGAATATTATGAATTTGTTTCACAATCACCCCTGTGAGACAAGGCCCCAACAAGGAGTGCCAAGTCGATGTCTCAGCCAACAGTTTCATTCGAATTCTTCCCGCCGCAATCTCTCGAGGCCTCATTCCGCCTGTGGGACACCGTAAACACACTGGCGCATTTCGATCCCTCCTTTGTCTCGGTCACCTACGGCGCCGGCGGCACGACCCGCGCGCTCACCCACGAAGCGGTCGAAACACTCCGCAGCCATATGGGTCTCAATGTGGCGGCGCATCTCACCTGCGTGGATGCGACCCGCGCCGAAACGCTCGCCATTGCCGATCAATACGCCCGTGCAGGTGTAAGCCGCATCGTTGCATTGCGTGGTGATCCGCCAAAGGGCGCAGGTCAGTTCGCCGTCCACCCGGACGGATTTGCCTCATCCGTTGATCTCGTCGAGGCGCTGGCGCAAACCGGGAAGTTCGACATCACTGTCGGCGCCTACCCCGACCCCCACCCCGAGGCCGCCGATGGCAATGCCGACATCGACTGGCTCAAACGCAAGATCGATGCCGGTGCCTCCAGCGCAATCACTCAGTTCTTTTTCGAGGCCGAGACCTTCTTCCGCTTTCGCGATCGCTGTGCCGACGCAGGCATCACGGCGCAAATCATCCCCGGCATCCTGCCGATCGAAAACTGGTCCGGTACACGAGCATTCGCAAAACGATGCGGCGCAAACGTACCGACAGAACTTGCGACGATGTTTGAAACGGCTGAACGCGATGGCCGTACCGACCTTCTCGCAACCGCTGTTTGCACCGAGCTTTGCTCGGATCTCCTCGACGACGGTATCGATCATCTGCATTTTTATACGCTGAACAAGCCGGGCCTCACCCGAGACGTGGTCCACGCCCTCGGGCTTGCGCCCGATACCGCGCTGGCCAACGTCGCCTGACATGGACGAAACGAGAGGCCTAAACCTTTAACACGGCGTCTGGTGCAAACTCCTCAGCCCGCGGCGATCTGCCTGCGGCTGAGGGGTGCAATCGCTCACTTGGGTCCAGACCAACCCGACGCTTTCGGCGTGCAAGGAATATCTTCCCCCAATTGCGCCACGTCCCGACCGACGGGGCATCTGCATCGGTCACAAACCGCGCACGCCAGCCGTCGGGCAAAGGCAGCGCACAGTGCTCCAGTCGCTCCAACATCCAGACCAGCGGGATATTCGACAAAGGCCGCGCCGCCGAAAACCCCGACAAATGACCGCCCACATCACTGTGGCTACCGCGAAACCATACCTGCTCTATTGTCCCGGACCAATCTGCGCGCGTCTCCCACATCACCGGCTTGAACGCCTCGCGCGTCTCGTCCAACGCCAGGGCGTGAAAGCCCTTCCGGATCGACCGGCCCAGCCGATAGCTGTGGAACGCATGCTCCACTTCGGACCACTTCCAGACGAAAGGCGCACGCAGCCCCAGCGACTTCACCGTGTCAAAGACCGCAACCGCCTCGATCGGTGCCTCGGCGTGACAATAGGCCTTGGAAAACTCGGCGACGGTCTCGGGGCCGTCGTTTTGCTGGTAATGACGATACGCCTCGGTCACCCTTCGCGCAGTCGCGTGTTCACGCTTCAAAAGCCCGACACGGTCAATTGCGCCCGCTAGGGACCGTGCAGCAAAAGCCCCGCGCGAATATCCAACCAGAAATATCGTATCGCCCGGACGGTAACGTGACGCCAACCAGCCATACGCCCGCCGTATCTGGCGATTAATCCCCCGGCCCTCGATAACGCTCAAAGTCGCGGACCAATCGGTCCACTGAATACCCGCCTCATAGAAAAGACTTACGGGACGGTCCCCGACCTCGACTTCCAAAAGCTTGTAAATCAGCCCGACATTCGTTTCACAGCCGTCGTCCAACATCGACATCGTGCCGTCCAGCAGGATCACATGGATCGCCGCCTCGCGCACAACTTGCGGCGACGACCTCTCGGTGCGACGAAAAAAACCCAAAAGGCCTTTTAATCGCTCGCCAAAGGCCATCAGCGCATACGCCCGACAGGGCCGTGAAAGGGAAAGGTGATCTTCATACCAAACGACCTAAGCCTCAAGGTATGGCTTTTCCATGAAATTCCGTGTGAAGTTTGTTGCGAAAGCGCCTAGGCGAGCCGATCTGTGGTCACGACCTCGATTTCGCCGTACCCGTTGAACCGTGTCACAGTCGCCGTCGAATACGCCCCAAGCCCGTGCCACAACACCCAATCGCCTTCGGCCAGATCACCCGGAAACGGCACCATGCCCGGCAATCGATCAAGCGAGTCACAGGTCGGGCCAAACACAACGTGTTGCACAGGCGCGCCGTTTCGTGCGCCCTCTGGGGAAACAGACTCGATCCGGTCGATGTTGCCGAGGATCGGCATTTCGGCCAACCCACCATAAATGCCGTCGTTCAAAAACACCGCACCATCCTCACGGATCGCTTTGACGCGCGTGGCGAGGCTGAATGCTTCTGCCACCATTGCGCGTCCTGGCTCGCAAACCAGATCCGGCACAGCCCCCGCAAACGCCCGGTCCGCCGCCCGTTCAATCACGCCAAAAATCGCCTCAAGATCGGGCGCTGGCCCTGTGCGATGCGACGCATATCCGCCGCCGACGTTCAGGCGCCGCAGCGACACACCCGCACCACGCGCAACGTCTGCACAAATATCAATATAGGCGCGCCATGCATCGGGATCCGCACATTGTGTTCCGGGATGAAAGGTCATCGATGCGACAAAACCCGCGTCCGACACCGCCTTCAGCAATTCAACAGCCAAAGCCGGATCCGCCCCGAACTTTGCACCGAAGTCATAAGCCGCGCCCTTCACAGGCAAGCGCAAACGCACCGTGACCTCAGCGGACCGAGGCACGCCAAAACGCACCAGCTTGGCCAATTCACCCATCGAGTCGACGGAATACGAGCCAACACCATACCCGACTGCCGTCTTGATCTCGGCCTCTGAGCGAACCGGGTTGTTATAATGCAGCACCGCAGACGGCATCAAAGCCTTGACCCGCGCCATCTCAAACGGCGACGCCACATCGAACGCCTCAATCCCCGCCGCCATCAGGTTTTCAAGCACTTCAACCGCGTCGTTCGCCTTGACCGCATAGGTCACAAGCCCCGGAAAACCCGCCAAAAACCGACGCGCGGTCGCCTGCAGAATGGACGGCGCAAAGTACAGCACCGGATGGTCCGGACGCTGGGACAAAAGGTGCAAAGCAGGCGCGGAATAAAGCGATTGAACCAGAGACATCGACGTTCCTTCAACAATGCCAAAGCGTGAAAACTATACATTTCTACCGCCCTAATTTGTCGAAATATATTGTAATATCGACCATTTCGACGGTATTATCCGACATATTGTCATCACCAGGCTACAAATGGACGAAATTGACGAGGAACTGATCGAACTTCTTGTCGAAAACGCCCGCATGCCGGTCGCTTCCCTCGCCAAGCATATGGACCTCGCGCGCTCCACCGTTCAGGCCCGCCTGGACCGTCTGGAACGTCGCGGCGTCATCACCGGATACACCGTCCGCCTTGGCGATATCAGGCGCGCCGAACGCCTGCGCGCCACCGTTCTGTTGCAGATCGATCCAATGAAACTGCCCGCCGTTCTGTCCAAACTCAAAGCCCTCCCCGAAGTCCGCGCCGCCCACACGGCCTCGGGACGCTTCGATCTGATCGTCACACTTTCCGCCCAAACCACCGAAGTCCTCGACACCGCGCTGGACGCCATCGGCACCGTCAACGGCGTGCGCACGTCGGAATCCCTGATCCATCTGTCTACCCGCATCGACCGCCGCGCGTTTTGAACGCAGCAATCACGCCTTTTCCTCGCCCCCCTCCCACGTTAAAAGCCCGCGCAGCAGTTACCCAAGAAAGCGCGACCCAATGCCGATGAACAAGACATTCGACGCCGCCGAAGCCGAAGCCCGCCTCTACGCCGCATGGGAAAAAGCTGGCGCATTCAAGGCCGGGGCAAATGCGCGTGACGGGGCCGAAACCTTCTCAATCATGATCCCGCCCCCCAACGTCACCGGCGTTCTGCACATGGGCCACGCCTTCAACAACACGCTGCAAGACATCCTCACACGCTGGCACCGGATGCAGGGGCACGACACCCTATGGCAACCCGGTCAGGATCACGCAGGCATCGCCACGCAAATGGTCGTCGAACGCCAGCTTGCCGCCGAAGGCAAGCGTCGCACCGACTTCACCCGCGAAGAATTCACCGCCAAAATCTGGGACTGGAAACAGCAATCCGGCGGCACCATCATCGAACAACTCAAACGCCTCGGTGCGTCCTGCGACTGGTCGCGCAACGCCTTCACCATGTCCGGCGCTCCGGGCGCACCCGCAGGTGAAGAAGGCAACTTCCACGACGCCGTCATCAAGGTCTTCGTTAAGATGTACGAAGACGGCCTCATCTACCGCGGCAAACGCCTCGTCAACTGGGACCCGCACTTTGAAACCGCGATCTCTGACCTCGAGGTCGAAAACGTTGAGGTCGACGGCCACATGTGGCACTTCAAATACCCTCTCGCGGGCGGGGCAACTTATGAATACGTCGAAAAAGACGAAAACGGCGCGGTCACCTTACGCGAAACCCGCGACTACATCTCCATCGCCACCACGCGCCCCGAAACCATGCTCGGCGACGGCGCGGTCGCGGTCCACCCCTCCGATGAACGCTACGCCTCCATCGTCGGACACCTCTGCGAAATCCCCGTCGGCCCGAAAGAACACCGCCGCCTGATCCCGATCATCACCGATGAATACCCCGACCCCGACTTCGGCTCGGGCGCGGTCAAGATCACCGGCGCACACGACTTCAACGACTACCAAGTCGCCAAGCGCGGCAACATCCCGATGTATCGCCTCATGGACACCAAAGGGGCCATGCGCGACGACGGCGCGCCCTACGCTGAAATGGCCGCCGTTGCTATGGCCGTCGCCAAAGGCGAACGCGAACTGTCCGAAGCCGAAGCCGACACTATCAACCTCATTCCCGACGACCTGCGCGGCCTCGACCGCTTTGAGGCCCGCGAAAAGGTCATTGCACAAATCACCGACGAAGGCCTCGCCGTCACCTATCTCCACAAAGAGATCGACCCCGAGACCAACGCCGAAGACCTCAGTCGCCGCCCGCTTGTTGAGGCGAAAAAGATCATGCAGCCCTTCGGCGACCGCTCCAAAACCGTCATCGAACCCATGCTCACCGACCAGTGGTTCGTCGACACCGCCAAGATCGTCGACCCCGCTTTGGAAGCGGTGCGCAACGGCACCACCGAGATCCTCCCCGAGCAGCACAAGAAGGTCTACTTCAACTGGCTGGAAAACATCGAACCATGGTGCATCTCGCGGCAATTGTGGTGGGG
>JARFRG010000182.1 GCA_029287375.1 Boseongicola sp.
TGGCTGGAAAACTATCTAGGGAAGTACCCGCACACTGTCATAACAATCAGCCATGATCGCGGGCTGTTAAACCGCGCTGTGACGTCGATCCTTCACCTTGAGGACCGAAAGCTGACGCTTTATCGCGGCAATTACGATACCTTTGCCGCCACGCGCACAGCGCGTCTGGCCGTCGCCGAGGCAGAATCGCGCAAGCAAGACGCACGTCGCGCACATTTGCAAAGCTTTGTGGATCGGTTCCGCTCGAAGGCGTCCAAAGCGGTGCAGGCACAATCGCGCATAAAAATGATTGCCAAGATGACGCCTATAACAACCCCGCAAGAGGCGGCGTTGAAACGGTTCACATTTCCTGAACCCGAAGAACTGTCTCCGCCAATTATCAATATCGACCGTGCGTCGGTCGGCTATGATGGCAAAGCCGTACTGTCGCGTCTTGGACTTCGGATTGATCAGGACGATCGCATAGCGCTATTGGGGCGAAACGGCGAAGGTAAATCAACGCTCTCCAAGTTGCTGGCCGACAAGCTTGCTCCGTTGACAGGCGACGTAATACGCGCGCGTAAATTGCGCATTGGCTATTTTGCTCAGCATCAGCTTGACGAACTCCATGCCGACGAGACGCCAATAGATCACTTGCGCCGTCTCCGCCCCGAAGACGGTCCGGGAAAATCGCGCGCGCGCCTTGGCGGCTTTGGGATTGGAGCCGAACAGGCGGAAACCTTGGTCGGGCGCTTGTCCGGCGGCCAAAAGGCACGTCTTTCGCTGCTCATCGCGACATTGGACGCGCCGCATCTTCTTATCTTGGATGAGCCGACAAACCATCTTGATATGGAAAGCCGCGAGGCTTTGGTTGAGGCGCTGACAACCTACACCGGGGCGGTTATCCTCGTCAGCCACGACATGCACCTTCTCAGCCTTGTGGCAGATCGGCTTTGGTTGGTCAAAGACGGTCAGGTCGGCCCATACAACGAAGATCTCGAGGCGTACCGCCGGATGCTTCTAGATCAGCCTGCGTCAAAGTCTGCCAAGCCAAAGTCGAAACCTGCCCGTGCCAGTCGCGCGGACGTTGCGGAACTGCGGCAGACCGTCTCGGACGCTGAATCTCGTGTAAGCAAGCTCACCGAAATTCATGAGAAGATCTCGGCGCGTCTGGCCGATCCCGACATGTACGCGCCATCCCGCCAAACAGAATATGCCATCTGGCAAAAGAAGTTTGTCGAAGTGGAAGACGGTTTAGAGCGTGCTGAGGCGCTGTGGATGAAGGCCCTGGAGCGGCTGGAAAGCGCAACAGGCAAGAGTTAGCGCGTCTTGCCCTGCCCGAGCTGTGGCCAGATGATGGCGCGAAATACCTTTGAAAGCGCACGTCGTCGCCCAACTATCGGCACCATCATATGTGAAACTATTGTTGTTGTGTTAATGAGTATAAAGCGAGTTTAGCTATGTTTACTTTTCTTCCCTATATCGGCCTTTTCGGCCCGATCAGCCTGTGTCTTGCCGGAATTTGCGGCACGCTTTTGTCCAAGCGTCACCTATTTCCAAAAGACCGGGACGTTGCTTACGAACGCAAGGTTTCCTGACGCTTCGCATCCCGTCCGAGCAAGTAAATGATTTTTCGGCAGACGAGAATGCATTCCCGTCCGCTGAAGACCTCGTTTTTCCCTGCTGACGCCCCAGTGCCGCCCGAATTGTGAACAAAACGTTCACCGGGATATTCAACGAATAGGCACAATGACATGAGCATCTACGGGAATGCGTTTTGGTCGCAACTTGAAGGCAGTCGCAAAGACAATCGGGTCACTACGCGTGAAACCCATTGGGGACTGATTATCAAAGAGGGCAATACTGGAGCCAACAGCGACTTTGTGGCAGAAGGTATACTTAAAATACTCGCCATCATGACGCTTTTCGCTTCGGTTATCCCTTGGGTACTTCCCGGTGGAGCGCTTAGCGATGGCACGCTGATGATGCAGATGAGCCTAAGTGCCGCGTTTTTTGTCACTGGATTTGGCATCTACACCCACGCCGGGCGTGGCTTTCGACAGGAGTTCCACATTGACGGTATCCAAAGCGAGGTACGCTTTGCGACCCGCAATTCCCGAGACGTCACAACCATTCGCCGCCGCATACCAATGATGCATGTCCAAAGCTGCTTTCTGAAAAGGACAAAGTCCAAAAACACACCGGCGCAACTCCACTTGCGCCTCAAGTCAAACAACCAATCAATTCCGATTGCCGGTGGAGACGAACGCGTTCTGGTGCCTGTACTGGAACAGATGGCTGATCTCATCAAAGTGACAGAGCGACGTAATCTCGGCTAGACGCTGGCCTTGCTCGAGGGCGCAAAACCTGATCAATGCAGGGAATGCCCTATGATATTGCCCTGATCCTGACCGCCTTCATCACATTGTTCGTGATTATAGACCCAATCGGGCTCGCTCCCTTATTCGTGGCACTCACTCAGGGGCAAACCACCGCGCAAAGACGACGCATCGCCATCACCGCCTGTATCGTCGGAGCCAGCCTTTTAACTGCATTCGGTCTTCTTGGTGACGCCGTTCTGGGCTTTGCCGGAATATCGATGCCTGCCTTTCGGATCGCGGGTGGCATCTTGTTGTTCTTGACAGCTCTCGACATGTTGTTCGAGCGACGCACAAAGCGACGCGAAGACCAGAGCCGCACCAATGAGGACGACCCGTCTGTTTTTCCTCTCGCAATTCCGCTGATTGCTGGTCCCGGCGCAATTGCGACGATGATCCTTTTGACCAGTCAGAACGGTGGTGAGTGGGCCTGGGTCATGACTGTGCATGCCGTCATGGTCTCGGTGATCCTTTTGACTTTTTGCTTCTTCCTTTTGGCCAACCCTATCGAACGACTGCTTGGCCCGGTTGGCATCAATGTTGTGACGCGTCTGTTGGGCATGCTACTGGCTGCGCTTTCGGTCCAATTCGTACTCGATGGACTAAGGGCCGTCGGCTTTGGGGCCTGACCCTACCCTTTTCCAGGCGGCATACCTATTTAGGTAATATGGAAAACGCGAACCTCGACAGCCTGATCTACCTGACCATTCTCGGCGCCGCCATTTTCGGATGGTTCATCGCCGAAAACCGGCGTGGTCTTGGCAAAGTCGCGCGCATGATGCTTGCCTGGGGATTGATTTTCGTGGCCTTCATCGGCGCCTACGGACTTTGGGAGGACATCGAGAACGATCTGGTGCCGCGCCAATCCGTAATGGAAGACGGTAGTGCCATCACGATACCTCGCGGTCTTGACGGGCATTTTCACCTCACACTCGAAATCAACGGAACGAGCGTTGATTTCTTGGTCGACACAGGGGCCACAGACATCGTTCTTACTTTGGAGGACGCAGAGCGCGTCGGTCTTGATCCCGCCAATCTCGCGTTTTTGGGACGTGCGCGTACTGCGAACGGCGAAGTGCGTACTGCATTTGCCCAACTTGACCGAATATCGCTTGGCCCGATGACCCACGAGAACATCCCTGCCTCGGTAAATGCGGGTGAAATGGAGGGATCGCTCCTTGGGATGCGGTACCTCAGCCTTTTTGACCGCATAGAAATCAGCGGCAATGAGATGGTTCTTCGCCCCTAATCCGTAGCAGCAGCTTCGGCCTTTTTCTCCCAACGCCCGCCCTCGTCCGCCCAATATTGCGCCGCGAGCCCGGCCCCGGTCATCTCGCGCCACAACCCACGCGCATGATCAACCGCCTGAGGATCCGCTCCATCAAATAAAATGCAGACCCGGTCTGCTTCTTTGGCTTCGTCGGTGCTGACAACCGCGCTGCCCACGGCCATCAAGCAATTTGCGGCATTCGCGGCTGCCCCTGTTGTCAATAGGATCAGTTGATCGCGGTCGTGCGCGCCGCCCGCAACCCCGTGCGGCAAGAACCCGTCACCCAGCCACAATGTGCCATCCAACCGCTCGACAAGCGCCGTATCGCCCGATCGCACGGCGACGCGCCATCCCGCAGCCAACGACTTTTGCAAAAGTGTCGGCAACGTCGCTTCAAGTGGACGTTCGCTGAGATGATAAAAATAGACAGCCCCCATGGCCTTAAACCTCGAACCGTTCCGAAACCAAACGATCTATTGCTCGAACGCCCCAGCCCGTCGCCCCTTTTGGAGCCAGCGTGCTCGCCGACGCGAGGCTCGCCACACCGGCAATATCAATGTGGATCCAAGGGGTCTCGTCTTTCACAAACCGATGCAAAAACTCTGCCGCCGTCACTGCACCGCCCGGACGGCCACCGACATTTTTTACATCCGCCACGCGACTCTTCAAACCACGCGCATATCCGTCCCCGAGTGGCATGCGCCAAGCCCCTTCACCCTCATCCGAAGACGCCTCCAGAAACGCGTTCGCCAAAGCTTCGTCGTTTGAAAACACACCCGCATTCTCGTGTCCAAGCGCCACAACAATCGCGCCTGTCAACGTCGCAAGATCAATCATCCCGCGCGGTTCAAAGCGTGCTTGTGCGTACCACATGATATCGCACAAAACGAGCCGCCCCTCGGCGTCTGTGTTGATCACCTCGACAGTGTCACCCTTCATCGAACGCACCACATCGCCCGGTCGCTGCGCGCGTCCGTCCGGCATGTTCTCGACCAACCCGACAATGCCGACGACATTCGCCGCCGCGTTTCGCAACGCCAAAGCTTTCATGACCCCGGCCACAGTACCCGCGCCGCCCATATCCATCGTCATGTCTTCCATGCCGCCGGCGGGCTTGATGGAAATGCCTCCAGTATCAAAAACGACGCCCTTCCCAACAAGCGCAAGCGGAGCCTCTTTGCCCCCTCCGGTCCACTCCATAATGACAACCTTGGACGGACTCTCACTGCCCTGCCCCACGGCGAGCAGCGTCTCCATGCCAAGCTCGCGAAGACGGTCTTCTTCAAGCACCTCAACCCTGAGACCGATAGCGCGCAGCGCCTCAAGACGCGTCGCGAATTCAGTTGTGGTCAATACATTTGCAGGCTCATTCACCAGATCGCGCGCAAAGTAGACCCCGTCGGCCACTGCTTGCGCGTGACGCAGATCTGCGTCGCAGCTTTCGGGCTTTGAAACCATGAACGTCAGCTCACCAGCACCTTCGTCATCCCCAGTTTTGTGATCTGTAAACGCGTAGGCCCTGAGGAGACATCCCATAAAGATATGTCCCAATTTCTGTCGTCCACCCGCCAAAATCAAAACCTGACTTCCTTTGGCCGCCCCTCCGATCGCAGCACCGGCGCGACGTTCAGCTTCGGGGTTTGCGCGACGGTCAAGCCGGATCACATGAACCGCCGAGGCCAGCATCCCTGTTGGAAATGCCAACTCTAACGCTTCGCCTTCTTTCAGCTTCGAAAACCGGGCGCTTTCAACACATCGTTCCAATGCCCCCCGTGTCAGGCGGTTCACCCGCCGCGCCGATTGGTCAAGCTTACCGTTTTCAGGTACGAATACGACCATTCGGCCCTGAGCGTCCGCGATGCGATCAAGGTCGGTATCGCTTACCGCCATGCTTGGCAATTCGGTCATAGTGTTCTCCCCCGGTACTGCTTGCGATTAGACCTATCCCTGCATGGTTGCCAAGACCAGCCGATATCATTCAAACATCGCGGCCAACGCCTGTTCCCCGCGGCGTGGCTGTGCTTTAAATCTTTTCAATGTAGCCAAGTCAGTCAGTGATGATCGTACGATTCGACAAATACCTCATGGCGCAGCTGTTAATGCTGTTTGGCTTCTTCGCGCTTGTCCTTGTG
>JARFRG010000243.1 GCA_029287375.1 Boseongicola sp.
TTTCGAAAGCGCCAAAGACAAGGTTATGATGGGGGCTGAACGTCGGTCCATGGTCATGACCGAAGACGAGAAAAAGCTGACAGCCTATCACGAAGCAGGCCACGCGATTGTGGGCTTGAACGTCCCGCAGCACGATCCAATTCACAAGGCGACGATCATTCCGCGCGGCCGTGCGTTGGGTCTGGTGCTATCGCTTCCTGAGCGGGACCAACTTTCGGTCAGTTATACAAAGTACACCTCCAAAATCGCGATGGCGATGGGTGGGCGTGTGGCCGAGGAACTGGTCTTCGGCAAAGAGAATGTAACCTCGGGGGCGTCCTCTGATATTCAGCAAGTAACACGGATTGCTCGCGCCATGGTCACTCAGTTTGGTTACGATGATGAGCTTGGTTTCGTCGACTATGCAAACGAGCAGCAATCGCATCTTGGCGCGTACGGAGGCGGAACAAACCACTCGGGTCTGACTCAGAAAACGATCGACGACAAAGTTAAAGGTCTCGTCGACGAAGGCTACGAAACCGCGAAGCGTATTTTGACCGAGAAACGCGAAGATCTCGAACGCCTTGCTCAAGGTCTGCTCGAGTATGAGACCTTGACCGGAAGCGAGATCACCCGTGTGATCGCTGGAGAGGCTCTTAATCGTGGTGATGACGATGAAGATACACCACCTGATACTGGTGGAACCGCTTCGGTCACCGCTATTCCAAAGACCAAACCAAAGTCGAAGTCGTCGGACGATGATGGTGGCCTAGAGCCGGAACCGTCCGCCTAAGGCTATCTAAGAAATGATATAACAATGCCCCGCCGTTTTGTGGGGCATTGTGTTTTTAACCGACCCCATCAATCTTGCAGCTTGCGTACCGTCACCAAGAGGCTCGTAAGATGCTATCCCAAGTTGCTGATATTTCGGACCTAGTTGCTGCGATTGCAATTATTGTATCGCTCTTGTTCGTCGCCTTTGAGATGCGGGCAACGAGACGTCAAACTGAACTCACAAACTGGCGCGACCTTCTTCAAGCTTTGGCCGACTATAAAGCGCAGACAAATGATCTTGAACTTGCAGAGTTGGTTCTGCGCGGGCAGGCAAATTATCAAGCGCTTGGCGAAGCCGAGAAACTGAGCTTTGGTTTATATCTGGAGCAGGGCATTCATATTCTGGGGAACTTTCTAAAGCATAACGATTCAATTCCAGGCAAACTCAGCGGTCTGGAAGGCGCGATTGGCAATCATTTCTATGAAATGCTGACGTCGCCGGGTGGGGCAGATTGGTGGGCCGAATCCAAAATACGTGGCCGCTTCATGCCAGATACCTATGTTGTCACAAACGCATTGTTGGACCGACGAAAGGCCTCAGGCGGCGCGCCCCTGAACGGCTGAACCGTGATCATGAAAGTTTAATATGCCCGCGCTGATACCAACGGATCACATAGGAACAATCACGTGGCTCGGCTGTGTGCCGGACCGATCAACGGGACTTTCATCTGAAATGCGCGACGAGATCTTTGCGTCTTTTGCCGGAGTAGAGGAGGAGGATCATTCCGGCTTGACCCGTTTGTCCTGCTCGCGCGTCGTTGCGCAGTATACCCGCGGCTCAGTCATCAGAAATACACGACAGTTTTCAATTGTATCCGCGGAAGAGATCGCAGAAATTTCGAAAATCATGGGCGTGGCTACGCTTGAGCCTTCTTGGCTCGGGGCGTCCATCGTGGTCAAGGGGCTTCCCGACTTCACCCATATTCCACCATCGTCGCGCCTGCAGACGGAAACCGGCACAACATTGACGGTGGATATGGAAAATCAACCCTGTCATTTGCCGTCAAAGGTTATTGATCAGTACATCCCAAATGCTGGGCGCGCATTCAAAGCCGCTGCAAAAGGTCGTCGCGGCGTGACAGCCTGGGTTGAGCGAGAAGGGCCCCTACGAGTTGGCGATCCGGTCCGTCTCCACATCCCCGGCCAACGACCCTGGAAACAAGCCTAGACGGCCCCGATCAAGGGAAAAGTTTCAGATAGCTTCTCTGTAAGCGGTGCTTCGACGCAACCGGAGTCGAAAATGTCGAAATTGGCGCTTTCTCAATCGCTTCGCAGGCGTATAGCGGAAGGAACGTCGAATGACGGCACTCCAAAAGGGATATTTGGGAATGGCATATAAGACCGACATCGAGATCGCGCGCGAAGCCAATAAAAAGCCAATTCTTGAGATTGGTGCCAAGCTTGGTATCGGCTCCGAGGATCTCATACCTTTTGGTCACGACAAAGCGAAAGTCAGCCAGTCATTCATCAAAGGTCTTGGCGACCGCCCAAAAGGCAAACTTGTCCTCGTGACTGCGATAAACCCGACCCCTGCCGGAGAAGGCAAGACAACGACCACCGTTGGACTGGGAGATGGTCTGAACAGGATTGGTAAGAAAACAGCCGTTTGTATTCGCGAAGCATCGCTTGGGCCAAACTTTGGCATGAAGGGTGGGGCAGCTGGCGGCGGATATGCCCAAATTGTTCCGATGGAGGACATGAACCTTCATTTTACCGGAGATTTTCACGCGATCACTGCGGCGCACAACCTTTTGTCGGCGATGATTGATAATCACATCTATTGGGGCAATGAGCTTGAGATCGACGAGCGCCGCGTCACTTGGAAGCGGGTTCTCGACATGAACGACCGCGCTCTTCGCGATGTTGTCACCTCGCTGGGTGGAGTTGCGAATGGCTTCCCGCGGCAAACCGGTTTTGACATCACGGTTGCTTCCGAGGTCATGGCGATACTGTGTCTCGCAAACGACCTCAAAGACCTCGAGAAGCGTCTTGGAGATATGATCGTTGCCTATCGTCGTGATCGCACCGCAATTTACGCACGCGACATCAAGGCTGATGGGGCGATGACTGTCCTTCTGAAAGATGCGATGCAACCGAACCTTGTTCAGACACTGGAAAACAACCCGGCGTTTGTTCACGGCGGACCGTTCGCGAACATCGCACATGGCTGTAACTCTGTGATTGCCACCACGACCGCGCTAAAACTTGCGGATTTCGTCGTAACCGAAGCTGGTTTTGGCGCTGACCTTGGCGCCGAGAAATTCATGAACATCAAATGCCGCAAAGCAGGTCTTGCGCCGGATTGTGTCGTACTAGTCGCGACCGTTCGCGCGATGAAAATGAATGGCGGGACCGCCAAGGCCGATCTTGGTCACGAAAACGTAGATGCAGTGAAAGAGGGCTGCGCAAACCTTGGACGCCACATTGGAAACTTGAAATCATTTGGCGTGCCGGTCGTCGTCGCGATCAACCACTTCGTCACGGATACGGACGCTGAAATTCAAGCCGTCCAGGACTATGTCACGACGCAAGGCTCCGAGGCTATTGTCTCGCGCCATTGGGAATTTGGATCAAAGGGCTCAGAGCCACTTGCACGCCGCGTGGCTGAGATCGCTGAAAGCGGAATAAGCAATTTTGCGCCTCTCTACGCTGACTCGCTTTCGCTATTCGAGAAAATCGAAACGATTTCCAAACGCATCTATCATGCGGACGAAGTCCTGGCTGACAAGAAAATCCGTGATCAGTTGAGAGCGTGGGAGGATGCAGGATATGGGCATCTCCCTGTTTGCATGGCGAAAACCCAATATAGCTTCACCACAGACCCATCCCGCCGTGGCGCGCCGACTGGCCACGGAGTCCCGATCCGCGAAGTGCGCCTATCCGCGGGTGCCGGTTTTATTGTAGTGGTGTGCGGCGAAGTCATGACGATGCCGGGTCTGCCATCACGTCCGGCGGCCGAAAATATCAGACTGAACGATGATGGTCAGATCGAGGGGCTCTTTTAAGGATTTATGCATTCGGTCGAAGTCATATGGTCGTGCGAAGGTGACTTCGCCTCTGGTCGGTATTCCCGCGCGCACCGATGGAAGTTTGACGGCGGGATTGATGTTCCGGCGGCTCCTTCGCCAACACTTGTGCCCCCGCCGCTTGGATCGGCAGAGGCCATCGACCCAGAAGAAGCCTATTTGGCGTCGATTTCGTCGTGTCATATGCTTTGGTTCCTGGATATTGCATCCAAAGCAGGTGTCCAGATTTCCGCCTATCGCGATGCTGCAACATGTGAACTTAGGAATACCAACGGATCGGTATGGATTCCCCGGGTTGATCTGAACGTCGACGTCACCTTTGCCAGAGACGCTCTTGATATGGTTGCGCACAGAGCGCTGCACGACAAAGCACACCACGCGTGTTTCATTGCGAATTCGGTAAAAACTGAAATCGTTATCAATCTAAACTAAGGACTTCCCAATGACTGCGACAATCATCGACGGCAAAGCTTTTGCGGCAAGCGTTCGGGAAAAAGTGCAGGCGCACGTCGCGCACTTGAAAGCCAGCCATGGCATTGTACCTGGCCTTGCGGTCGTTCTGGTAGGTGAAGACCCGGCAAGCCAAGTTTATGTTCGCTCAAAAGGCAAACAAACCGTCGAAGTCGGGATGAAATCGGTCGAACACAAACTTGACGCGGACACAGCAGAGGCCGATCTACTGGCCATGATCAAAGATCTGAATGCAGATGACTCGATCCATGGCATCTTGGTGCAATTGCCTCTCCCGGGGCATCTGAACGAAGACCTTGTAATCAATGCGATAGAACCCGCAAAAGACGTCGACGGATTCCACATTTCTAATGTTGGCCTTCTTGGTACGGGTCAGAAATCTATGGTTCCCTGCACGCCGCTCGGATGTTTGATGATGCTGCGTGCGCACCACGGCAGCCTATCGGGCTTGGATGCAGTGATCATTGGGCGCTCGAACATTGTCGGCAAACCAATGGCGCAACTCCTCTTGGGCGATAGCTGTACCGTAACGATTGCCCATAGTCGAACCAAAGACCTTCCGGACGTTGTGCGGCGAGCGGATATCGTGGTTGCAGCCGTCGGGCGCGCGGAAATGGTGTTAGGGGATTGGATCAAGCCTGGTGCGACTGTTGTTGATGTAGGCATCAATCGAATTGATGCGGGAACCAAGGAAGATGGTTCACAAAAAACGAGGCTTGTCGGCGACGTGGATTTTGCCTCTGTATCTGCGGTCGCAGGTGCGGTCACACCCGTTCCCGGGGGCGTCGGACCAATGACCATCGCCTGCTTGCTCGCCAACACTCTGACGGCTTGCTGTCGGGCAAATAGTATTGCCGAACCCGAAGGCCTTACCGTCTAGACTTGACCTGCGCGAGCTAATCGGGTGCGGTGCTTTTTCAAATGGGAGGCGCGTCATGTCCAAGACCTACACCGGCGAGAAGATCGAAATCGGCTTCGAGATGAAGCGCTGTATTCACGCACGGAATTGCTTTCTCAAACTCCCGCAGGTTTTTGATCCTGAAAGGCGGCCATGGGTTGATCCTGACGCCGCACCTGCCGAAGAGATCGGCGCGATGATTCGAACCTGTCCATCAGGTGCGCTGACATTTAGAAGGTTGGACACCGGAACAATCGAAGCCGCGCCTGGCATCAATCGCATGGCCGTTTTTGAAAACGGCCCGAACTCCCTGCACGGCAATCTTGTCGTTTCTGGCCAGTCGATGAATCGAGCCACGCTTTGTCGATGCGGAAAAACAAAGAACCCGCCGTTTTGCGACTACTCCCACGTGGATTCTGATTTCGTGTCAACCGGTGAACCGTCCTCCACAGGCAAAGATGTTCCGGGCGAAAACGCCGGAGAAGAGCTTCAAATCACCGGACACGAAAACGGGCCAATTGAGGCGCGTGGAGCGCTAGAGATCACCTCGGGAACAGGACGCAGATTGCACCGCGGCACGCGGGCCTTTCTGTGTCGATGCGGGCAATCGCGAAATAAGCCGTTCTGTGATGGAAGCCACAAGGCAGCCGGTTTCGAAGTCCCTGGAGACTAGGGGCGCGTGGAAATTGGCGGCACAGGAACTGCTAAAATCTTGCGCCCTGTGAGGTACGCTATTGCCTGATTGGAAAACAGGTTGCGAAGCTCGGGTGTGGTCCAGCTAAGGCCGCCCGTATAGACGCCAAACGCAGGCAAGATCATTCGGTTCTCATCCACAATAAAGCACGGTCTAGGAACATTCTGTACGCGGGCCTTTGGATGAAAGTGCCCCGAGATTTCGCCCCTTTCGCATGGTTGCGCAGCGATGTGGCGAAAAACAATGGGACCAATCCGATACTCAGCAAGGTGCGTGCCAGCCAAGCCAAGCGGGCCTGGATCATGGTTTCCTTCAATCCAAATCCATTGGCGTCCTGACTGGAGCCGCTGAAGAGTTGCGATATGGGTCTCGTCGAGAGATTTTACAGCGTCTTGATCATCAAAACTATCGCCAAGACAAAGGACAGACTGTGCATTCGTCATGTCAATTTCTCGCGCCAGTCTCAGCAATGTTTCGCTGGTCTCATAGGGTGGCAAAAGCTGCCCGCTTCGTCGCGCAATGCGTTCAGATTTGCCTAGGTGCAGATCAGAAACCACAAGCAATTTGGCCGATGGCCAAAAAAAGGCACCAGAAGGCATCAGGCTCACACGCGTTCCACAAAAATCTATATTTTCGTTCATGGTTCGTTCTTGAATTGCTTGACGAGTAAACGCAAGCCGATTGGCTTGCCAAACCGTGTCATCGTTTCAGACCGGCCGCCGACATCAAACGAGCAGCCTCTTTTTCAAGCAATCGCTCGCGGCCTTCTCCAAAAATTGGGACAAGACCCTGTTCCAAAAAAAGCGGTGCAGCAAGTGGTGTGACGCGATCAAGAATCACATGGTCGATACGCCCTTTTGTGCGTTCCAACATGTTTTCGATACGTCCAAAATCTACGAGACCCTTCATCGCCTCACCGCGTGTGATGTCCAACATCAGATGGCCCGGATCATATTTCACGAGCGTTTCGTATAGAATGTCCGATGAGAAACTCGCCTGTCGCCCACTTCGGCGCTGGTGTCCCCAGTTTCGCTCCAATAGCCCAGCAATTGTGGCCGATGCCCGAAAAGTTCGTTTCATGACCGCGTTGCCTGACAGCCAAGTCTCGAACGCCTCTCTGAGATTGTCGCCGTCAAACAGCGGTGCCGGATCGGGAATTTGGTTTAGCCCCCAAACCAACACGGCATAGTCGGTAGCGACAAAGCCGAGAGGATCAAGCCCTGCACGCTCCATACGGTCTGTGATCAACAAACCAAGGGTTTGCATCGCATTGCGCCCCGCAAATCCGTAGATGCAAGTGTGGTGTCGTCCGTCATGAGGGAAGCTTTCCACCAGAATGCGATCCGCGCTTGGCAACTTCGAGACAGTCCGTTGCAAGTCCAGCCAATCAGCCGTGTGTTTCGGCAAGCCGGGCCAGTCGTCTTTTCTAAATGTCTCCAGAATACGCTCGGACAACTGGGTCGACGTCGCGAATTTCGTTCCCATGAACGTAGCAATCTTCGGAGGCCTGCCCGCACGCCGTGTGACCTCGACTGTCAGCTCGCGCAGGCCCTCGTACCGGACAACGCGTCCGCCGATTAGGAATGTATCTCCGGGGGTCAGAGTGGCTGCAAAGCCCTCCTCAATCTCGCCAAGCGGGCGTCCGCCACCGCGGCCCTTCAACCGTACCTTGAGCGTGTCGGTATCTTGAATTGTCCCCAAGTTCATCCGGATCTGCTGAGCGGCCCGTGGATCGCGTAACTGCCACAGTCCATCTTGGCGCTGCATAAGTCGTTGCCACCGATCATAGGCGCGAAGTGCATAGCCACCCGTTGCAACCATGTCTAGGCATCTTGAGAACTCGTCCCATGTCAGGTCAGAATAGCTCCCGGTCGAGGTGAGAGTGCCAAAAAGCTCGTCGGCATGGAAGGCGCCCCGACATGCACGGATAAGGATATGCTGGCACAAGACATCTTTAGGGCCGCGACCGCGTGGTTCCCCGTCTAGATCGGCGCTGCGCACGGCGTCCAGCGCTGCCATGCATTCCACGACTTCAAAACGATTTGCTGGAACGACAAGTGCCTTTGAGGGTGCATTATAGGTATGGTTCGCGCGACCGATCCGCTGAACCAAACGCTTGACGTTTTTTGGCGCACCGATCTGAATTACCAGATCGACGTCTCCCCAATCGATCCCGAGATCCAGAGACCCGGTTGCCACAATTGCGCGGAGTTCGCCGCGAACCATTGCCGACTCGACTCTCTCTCGCTGTTCGCGAGAAAGGCTTCCGTGGTGAATACCGATAGGAAGGCTCTCAGCGTTGGCCAACCATAACTCATGGAAAAAGATTTCGGCCTGGGCTCGGGTATTGTGGAAAATTAGCGTTGTCTTGTGCTTCGCTACTTCCTCAAGGACGCGCGGGATCGCATACTTTCCGCCTCCACCTGACCATGGCGGCAGCTCCTCGGTTTCCAGCATCTCAATGTCCGGTGCTGGACCCGGGTCGGCATAAATGATTGGGCAGGGGATTGGATGTTTTGCCAGAAAACGTGCAATCGCAGCAGGGTCTTCTACAGTTGCCGACAATCCGACGCGGCGCATTTCGGGGGACATCGCCTGAATTTCAGCGAGACACAACATCAGCTGATCGCCGCGTTTACTCTCGGACAATGCGTGGATCTCGTCAACAATGACACGTGAAACCCCATCGAAAATCCGTGGTGCATCCTCGTACGTAAGCAAAAGGGCAAGGCTCTCCGGAGTTGTTAGCAAGATATGGGGCGGGTCGGCACGTTGACGGCGCTTTTTAGTAGAGGACGTATCGCCGGTGCGATCCTCGACTCTGATCGCAAGGCCCATCTCGTCAATTGGAGCGCCAAGATTACGTTTGATATCCGCGGCCAAAGCCTTGAGCGGAGAGACATAGAGAGTATGTAGCCCCGGACGCGGATGTTCTGATAGCTCGGCTAATGTCGGCAGAAAGCCAGCAAGCGTTTTCCCCCCGCCCGTTGGGGCAATCAACAATAGGGAGGGCGTGGTTGATCTCGCAACCATGTCGAGTTGGTGCGGATGAACGGTCCAGCCTCGCGTGGAAAACCAATCGTGAAAAACGTCAGAAAGTTCGTTCATGGGTTGGAGATAAGCTTAAGCCTATCAACTGAAAACCCCGCAATAAGTGTTTTGCGTGTTCAGAAGAAAGAGGTCGCCCGACAATGCGCCGGGCGACAAATGCGATTAGTGGACGATTTTCTCTTCTTTGACGAACATATTGGCCCAGGCCCTGTCGATCAATTCCGGTGACATCTGATAGGGAATGCCCTCGAACTCACAGATCGAGATCATCTGATCGACAAGAAAGATTGGCTGATAGTTTGCATAGATATTATCGATTGTCGGATACTTGTGCTTGATAAGATAGACCAAAGTGTCCTCATCAAGCGGCATCTTCCGCTTACGTGCGACCATTGCAAAAATCTTCAGATAGTCTTCCTGATCGGGACCGTCGATCTTAATCTTGAAGAAGATACGACGAAGGGCCGCTTTGTCGAAAATCTCGTTCGGATGGAAGTTGGTTGAGAAAATCACAAGCGTATCAAAGGGGACTTCGAATTTTTCACCAGACTGAAGGGAAAGAATATCTTTGTTTTCCTCCAAAGGAACGATCCAGCGATTGACGAGGGCTTGCGGTGGCTCTTCTTGGCGACCAAGGTCATCCACGATGAATACGCCGCCAGTGGATTTCAGCTGCAACGGAGCCTGATAAGTCCGCGCCGTTGGATTGTAGACAAGATCCAACATCGACAGCGAAAGCTCACCACCTGTAATAACAGTCGGGCGGTCACATAAGACGTAACGCGTGTCGTAGCGCCCGGACGAGCGTCGCAAGGAATTAGGATCGTCGACCTGTTCCTCTGCCGCGCTGTGAACAATCGGATCATAGACAGTGATGACTTGGCCCGAATATTCGATCGCACGAGGGATATAGATTTTGTCGCCCAACGCATCGCGGATACCATTCGAAATCGAGGACTTACCGTTACCCGGTGGCCCATACATCAAGACGGAACGGCCAGCGCTGACTGCGGGGCCGAGATGGTCCAAAAGTTCGTCCGGGATGATCAGATGTCCCATCGCACCGTTCAACTGGTCTCGAGTGACTTGAATATTGCGGATGGACTGTCGCTTGACCTGCTCAGAATAGACATCAAGGGGGACTGGCATCGCACCGTAGTATTCCGATTGCGCCAATGCATCTAACGCACGCGACTTGCCCGCCTCGGTCAACTGAAAGCCCATTTCGCCGCCGGAATTGGCATGCAGGGTGCCTGTCGCTTCTAGCAGGCGCTGGTCGCGTGCTTTGTCGACAAGTTCCTGTGTGACCGGGATAGGCAGACAGACAGCCTTCGCGATTTCCGTTACGATATCCAGGTTCATTCGGAACATCGTTTTCAAGACGATATCCCTCATCATGACCAGCGGTAGCTTCATACCCTCCAGCGACCGGGGCGCTGGTGGAGCCATGACGTTAGCGGTTTCCATATTCATCTGAGTTACCCATACCTCGTCCAAAAATCTCTCTGACCCGCTGTTGCCCAAATTTGAACAATAACCCGTGCCAAGCCTTTGCTA
>JARFRG010000291.1 GCA_029287375.1 Boseongicola sp.
ACGGTTCTTTATTTCGAAGGCGAACGCGGCCACCAATTCCGCATCCTGCGCGCGGTCAAGAACCGCTTTGGCCCCGCTGATGAGATTGGCGTGTTCGAGATGACGGGCGCGGGACTTACCGAAGTCGCCAACCCGTCCGCCCTGTTCCTGTCCGATCGAGAGACACCGGCGGCGGGGTCCGTGGTCTTTGCGGGCATCGAAGGGACGCGGCCTGTCTTGTGTGAAATTCAAGCGCTTGTGTCGCCGGCCCCTGCCGGACAGGCGCGCCGTTCCGTGGTGGGCTGGGATGGCGGCCGCCTTGCGATGATCCTCGCGGTTCTCGAATCGCGCTGTGGCATCCCGTTTCAGGGGCTCGATGTTTATCTGAACGTCGCGGGCGGGCTGCGGATCACAGAACCGGCAGCGGACCTTGCTGTGGCCGCCGCGCTACTTTCGGCGCGCGAAGACGTGGCGCTGCCTGAGGGTACTGTCGTTTTCGGAGAAATCAGCCTATCAGGGGGATTGCGACCGGTCGGTCAGACGGAAACCCGTCTGAAAGAGGCGCAAAAGCTTGGATTTACCCGCGCTTTGATCCCTGACCGCAGCAAAACAGGCGCAATTGCGGGCGTCACGGCTCAAAAGATGCCGGATCTCGCAGCACTGGTCGGCGATGTATTTGGCGCTGGCTAAGAACGAACGGGCAAGAGACAGAGGCGAATATGGAAAGTTTCACTATTCTGGATGGCATCGTCGCCGCCATAATCCTTCTTTCAGCCGTGCTGGCCTATTCGCGCGGCTTTGTGCGCGAAGTGTTGGCCATTGGCGGCTGGATCATAGCTGCCGTTGTTGCCTATTACTTTGCCCCCACGGCCGAGCCCTTGATGAAAGAAGTCCCGGTCCTCAGCGACTTCCTTGGAAATTCCTGTGAACTGGCAATGATTGCAGCCTTTGCTGCGGTGTTCGCGCTGGCCCTTATCCTTGTCTCGTTCTTCACCCCACTGTTTGCAGGTGCCGTTCAACGATCCGCCATTGGTGGCATCGATCAGGGGCTTGGCTTTATGTTCGGTGTGCTCAGGGGCGGGCTTTTGGTGGCGATTGCGATGATCCTGTATGAACGTGTGATCGTGTCAGACCCCATTGCCTGGGTCGATGACAGCCGCACAGCCGTGATCTATGCGCAGATCTCGGACACGCTGGAACAGCAAATTCCAGAGGATGCACCGGGCTGGATCGCCTCGCGGTATGAGACTCTTATCAATCAGTGTTCCGCAACAACGGCCGAGTGATCGCAGATTCTGCCCAATCTGACAGGAATCAGGGTGCGAATCGGCGTTCTGCGGCTGGCTGCAATACTGATTTTTCCCACTCGATCAAAGAAAATCGTAAAAATGCAATGGAAACAAACTGTTTCCTAAGCAAATGATCGCGAAATAGGGCAGAAAGCGCCATAATGTTAAAGTGCATCTGACCCCCCTTTTGTCTCTTGTCCTGCAACAGTCGCGGACCATTCCACCGGATTGACGACATGCCGTCAGACATAGCGGCGAAAAACGCGCCAAACGACCGCCCCGCGTCCAATCCCGCCCAAATGTCTGGAACCCTCCATTCACAAAGACGCCCAGATCAAGACGGTCTGCGCCCTACTGATGCCAATTCTGGGGGTCATACATGTATTTGTAAGCGGGACAGCGGATGTTCCAAAGTTCCGCGTAATGAGTGTTTGAGTAAAGGGCGCCGGACGGCATGTTGCCACCGGCGTCCACATTAAGCGGGTGGAGCACGGTGTTTTGTTTCCCGAGTTCCCGCCAATAGTAAGAGTGCCATCGTGTTTCCGGTAGTTGCCTCACCCGCTGAAGGCCCGCATCCGAAAGGTGCGGGTCTTCGCATTTTTTTCTCCCTGATAGCCGATTGGCGTGGTGACAAGCACAGCCCGGCGTTCTAAGTAGGGCTGTAAAGCTGCCCCACACGGACGTCCCTCGACCTCATGGCCGATCTTCCGACTACGACAGACCCGTTTGACGACGATAAACTGCGCGAGGAATGCGGGGTTTTCGGCGTGACAGGCGTGGCATCCGCCGCCAATTTCGTGGCGCTTGGTCTTCATGCGCTGCAACATCGCGGCCAGGAAGCAGGCGGGATCGTCACCCATGACCCCGAAACGGGATTTGCATCCGCCCGACGGTTCGGTTTGGTGCGCGACATCTTTACCAATCAGTCCGTCATGGACACCCTTCCCGGCGAAATCGGCATCGGCCATGTCCGCTATTCCACCGCCGGATCAAAAGGCGCCACGCAAATCCGCGATGTGCAGCCATTCTTTGGTGAGTTTGCCATGGGGGGCGCCGCGATTGCCCACAACGGCAACATCACCAATGCAGATGCCCTGCGCAAAGAGCTGATCGAGCGCGGTTCGATCTTTCAGTCCTCGTCCGACAGCGAATGCATTATCCATCTGATGGCGCGCTCGTTGCAGCGCAACATTCCCGAGCGAATGAAAGACGCGCTGCGCCGTGTCGAAGGCGCGTTTTCCATCGTCGCCATGACCCGCACCAAGATCATCGGTGTGCGCGACCCACTTGGTGTGCGCCCTCTGGTGCTTGGCAAAATTGGCGATGGCTGGGCCTTGGCATCGGAAACCTGTGCGCTGGATATTATCGGCGCAGATTTCGTCCGCGAAATAGACCCCGGCGAGATGGTTGTGATTGCCAATGGCGTCGTCACAAGCCACCGCCCCTTCGAGGCGAAAAAACCCCGGTTCTGCATCTTTGAGCACGTGTATTTCTCGCGCCCCGATTCGACCCTTGGCGGACGCTCTGTGTATGAAACCCGCTCGGCAATTGGCGTTGAGCTTGCCAAAGAAGCGCCGGTTGACGCCGATCTGGTCTGCCCCGTTCCAGACAGCGGCACGCCTGCGGCCATCGGTTACAGTCAGCAAAGCGGCATTCCCTATGCGATGGGCATCATCCGCAACCAATACATGGGCCGTACCTTCATCGAGCCAAGCGAACAAATCCGCAATATGGGCGTGCGCCTGAAGCTCAACGTGAACCGGGCGCTGATCCGTGGCAAACGCGTCATCCTGGTTGACGACAGCGTTGTGCGCGGCACCACAAGCCAAAAGATCAAAGAGATGATCCTTGAGGCAGGCGCGGCCGAAGTCCACTTCCGCATCGCCTCGCCGCCCACCGCATGGCCGTGTTTTTACGGGGTCGACACACCGCAACGCGAAAAGCTTCTGGCCGCCACGATGAGCGAAGACGAAATGCGCGACCATCTTGGTGTCGACAGTCTGAAGTTCATCTCGCTCGACGGGCTGTACCGCGCCGTTGGCGAGGGCAAAGGCCGCGATCCAAGCGCGCC
>JARFRG010000018.1 GCA_029287375.1 Boseongicola sp.
ATATCAAAAGCATCCGGCAACGCGACCGGCTCTGCACCAATGCGCGCTTCGATCTGATCAAGCATCGCCGTCTTCCATGCCAGTCGCTGCAATTGCCAGGCACCCAGGCTCGCCAGTACGGCGCAGCCCACAATCCCGAACAGCAATGGCAAGATCATCCGACGCATGACACAGGCTCCCCAAGCGAAAGGCGCGGAAAAAACCCCCGCGCCTTCTTCTGTTTCAAAATATTCCCGCCGGAGGCAAGGAAATCCTACTTAGCCACCCCAGACGTAAATCGCCGCAAAGAGGAACAGCCAAACCACGTCTACAAAGTGCCAGTACCAAGCAGCAGCCTCAAACCCGACATGCTTCTCTGGCGTGAAATCCCCGGCGCGCAAGCGCATGTAGCAAACGAACAGGAAGATCGTGCCAACGACCACGTGGAAGCCATGAAAACCCGTCGCCATAAAGAAGTTCGCGCCATAGATATTGCCCGAGAACCCAAAGGCCGCGTGGCTGTATTCATAGATCTGAAAGACCGTGAACAAAACGCCCAGCAAGACTGCAAGGATCAGACCCGTCGCCATATCCTTGCGGTTGTTCTCATGTGCCAGAGCGTGGTGCGCCCATGTCGCCGCCGCACCGGAACACAACAAAATCAATGTGTTGATCAGCGGCAAATGCCAGGGATCAAAGGTCTCGATGCCGGCAGGCGGCCAAACACCATCGATCGCCGGAGACAACCCGTTCGGATCCATCGGATAAATCGCGTGCTTGAAAAAGCTCCAGAACCACGCTGCAAAGAACATGATCTCGGACATGATAAACAGGATAAACCCGTACCGCAGCCCCAGCCGAACGACTGGCGTGTGATCGCCAATGCGGCTTTCCGACACCACCTCGGACCACCAGGCGAACATCACGTACAGCACGACCGCCAAGCCTATGAAGAACATGAATGGCGTGATCTGGTGCATCCACAGCACCGCGCCAAACAGCATGACAAACCCGCCAACCGCGCCAAGCAAAGGCCAGATCGAAGGGCTGAGAATGTGATAGTCGTGGTCTTTAGTATGGGCCATTTGAGAGGTTCCCTCGGGCGTTTAGTTGATATCTTGCACTGTCTCACCATCGGTGGCCAGCGCTGCCTGCTTGGGAGCATAGTCCTCCGGCAGATCTGTTTCATAGAACGTATAGCTCAGCGTGATGACAGATACATGGCTCGCATCTGGATCGTCGACAATTTCAGGCTCCACAAAGAAGCTGACCGGCATCAAGACGCGTTCGCCCGGCTCCAGAATCTGAAGCTCGAAACAAAAACACGCGATCTTCGAGAAAAACGATCCACCCGCGAAAGGCGCCACATTATAGGCGGCCGTTCCGGCGATTGGACGATCGGTCGGATTATAGGCCTCGTAAAACGCGAGACCCTCCTGCCCGATCCGGATTTCCATCTCCCGTTCGACAGGCTTGAACTCCCACGGCATGCCCTTTTCTTTCGAGGCATCAAAGCGGATCTTGATCGTCTGTTCCAATGGCTCGTCCATTGCGGCCTCGGCGACATCCGTCGCACCACCCCAGCCCGTCGTGCGACAGAACCAATCGTACAAAGGCACTGACGCCCAGGCCAGCGACCCCATAAACACAACGACGCCTGCAAGCTGAAGAACCGTCTTCTGCTTGGGATCCATTGGTGTTTTGGTCGTCTCACGCATCAGTTGGTCTCCACTGGCAGCAATTCGGGGCGTACCGTATGATCAAACCCCTGCACGGCCTCGCCACTGGTCACTTTCACGACCGTCAGCCCAAAGACGACAGCAACAAAGAACACAAGCGTCAAAGCCACGCCGACATTGCGCGACAGTCGGCGCTGGTGCAGCTCGTGTGTCGCCTTCAGATCCATCAGATAACCCCTCCGGCCTTCAGCGCATAATCGACCAAAAGCGCGCCAAAATGTGCGAACAGATAATATAGTGAAAAGCGGAAGAACGCTTTTTCGACCTGAAAATTATCCGCCTCGGCCATCACCTCGTCGCGCCGCCAGATTTTGTAGGCACCCCAAAGGAACCAGGCATTCAACGCCACCGCAACGATCAATGTCACGGGTCCACCCACGCTGGTGAGCGCCAGCCAAACCGGCACAGGGGCCAGCAAAACCGTATAGGCCAGAATGTGATTGCGCGTGGTCTTGCGACCATGGGTAACTGTCAGCATCGGCACGCCTGCGTCGTCGTAGTCAGACCGCATGAACAAGGCCAGCGCCCAGAAATGCGGGGGCGTCCACATGAAGATCACGGCAAACATAAGCACCGCTTCAATCGACACCGATCCGGTCGCTGCTACCCAGCCGATCAAAGGCGGAAAGGCGCCCGCCGCCCCGCCAATCACAATGTTCTGCGGCGTCGAGCGCTTTAGCCACATCGTGTAGATCACCGCATAAAAGAAAATCGTGAACGCCAAAAGGAACCCGGCCAAAAGGTTCGTCGCCAGCGCCAGCATAACAACCGAAATGCCCGAAAGGCCCACACCAATCGCAAGTGCCTCGCCAGCATCGACGCGCCCCGATGGCACTGGACGCTTCGCCGTCCGGCGCATCACCGCATCAATGTCGGCGTCGTACCACATGTTCAACGCACCCGACGCGCCTGCGCCAATCGCAATGAACAAAATGGCCGCAAACGCCTCGACCGCATGCAGAGACACAGGCGCGACCAAAAGCCCGACCAGCGCTGTGAACACCACAAGAGACATCACTCGCGGCTTCATCAGCGCCACATAATCCCCGAACGTCGGTTCATAGTCGTGCGGAACACTGGCAGTCACGTCAGCCATTCAAATTGCCCTTAATTGGCCGCAGCAACCTGAACGGACCCGTCCACGATGCCTTGTGCCACTTTCGTCTCAGCCAACCACGCCTCGTAATCGGCTTGAGTGACGGCTTTTACGGTGATCGGCATATAAGCATGGCTCAGACCGCACAGTTCGGAACACTGACCAAAGTAAATGCCCTCCATGCCTTCATCGACCTCGAACCAAAGTTCGGCAAGACGACCCGGAACCGCATCCTGCTTCACGCCAAATGCCGGAACAGTCCACGAGTGGATCACATCCGCGCCGGTCACCTGAACCACAACGACTTTGCCTGTCGGGATCACAATCGATGTATCCGTGGCCAGCAGGAACTGCTGATCCGTGTACCCGGCAGCGGCCAGTTCTGCAGACACCTCTGGCGTCAGCATGTTGCCGGCATCGGACCCGATCATATAGCTTTCGAACTCGACACCTTCATCGACGTACTCATAGCCCCAGTACCACTGATAGCCAGTCGCTTTGATGACCACGTCACCTTCTGGGATGATCTGCTCTTTGAACAGAACCGGCAGCGAAAACGCCCCGATAAAGACCAGAATCACAATCGGCACGACGGTCCATGCGACCTCAATCGGCGTGTTGTGGGTGAACGTCTTTGGCTCCGGGTGAATTTTGCGGTTGAAACGCAAGATCACGTACAGCAACAGCCCCATCACAAAAAGCGTGATGATCGTAATGATCACCAGCAAAAAATTATCGAGCCAGACAACATCCTGCATGATGCCTGTGGCCTGGGGCTGAAAACCCAAAAGCCCGTCAACGGGTTGTCCAATGATCGGAAGATCCTGAGCGAAAGCGGTGCCTGCCGCGCCAAAAGTGGCGCCCAGTCCGGTAAGAAAGGTCGAAAGACGCATGTCGAAGATCGTCCTGTGTTTGTTTGTGTTCCCTGACCGCACAAGAAACCTCGCACGGCACTGTTGTTCTTGGCGCCTTAGAAATCATATTAAGCCCATGGGAACAAGACACAGCGTTGCGGCAAACAGCCGCCCGTTGCCCCCACAAAAGGAGCGACCATGGCCGAGACTGCCCCCTTCCGCCCGTTCGAGACTCTGCTCGACGAATCCCGCGCCCTTGCCCTGCTGCGCAGTGCCGTTGCGGGGGCCGATGATGGCGAGTTGTTCCTCGAACGGCGCCGCTCCGAAATGCTGTCATTTGACGACGGACGGCTCAAAAACGCGAGCTATGACGCGGGTCAGGGCTTTGGATTGCGCGCTGTGCGAGGCGAAACCGCGGGTTACGCCCATTCGACCGAGATCACCGAACACGCCCTCAAACGCGCCGTCGAGACCGCGCGACTCGCCGTCGGCGACGGCGGCGGCACGCTTGCTGATGCGCCCCGCGCCACCAATCAAAAGCTTTACGGCGATACAGATCCAATGGCAGACGCGGAATTTCCGGTCAAAATCGAAACACTTTTCGAGATCGACGCATACGCCCGATCCCTGGACAAGCGCGTCATTCAAGTCTCCGCCGCCCTTGCCGCCTCAATTCAGGAAGTAGTGATTCTCCGCCCGGAAGGCCATTCCGTCACAGACATCCGCCCGATGACCCGCCTCAATGTCTCAGTCATCGTCGAGGACAACGGCCGCCGCGAGAGCGGTGGCGCGGGCGGCGGCGGTCGCTACGCCCTGACCGGCCTCATCGACCCTGAACACTGGAAATCCACCGCCCGCGAGGCGCTGCGCATTGCTCTCGTGAACTTGGAGGCCGTCCCAGCCCCCGCAGGCGTCATGGACGTCGCCCTGGGGCCGGGATGGCCAGGCATCCTTCTCCACGAAGCCATCGGTCACGGCCTTGAGGGCGATTTCAACCGGAAAGGCTCGTCCGCCTTTTCCGACCTCATGGGCAAACAGATCGCCTCCAAAGGCGTGACCGTCCTTGATGACGGCACAATCCCGGACCGCCGTGGCTCGATCACCGTTGACGACGAAGGCACGCCATCCGGCAAGAACACCCTGATCGAAGACGGCGTGCTGGTTGGTTACATGCAAGACCGCCAAAACGCCCGCCTCATGGGCGTGGCCGCCACCGGTAACGGGCGTCGCGAAAGCTACGCCCACGCGCCCATGCCCCGCATGACCAACACCTACATGTTGTCAGGCGACGCCGCCCCCGAAGACATCGTCGCTGACGTAAAGGACGGCATCTACGCTGTCGGATTCGGCGGCGGCCAGGTCGATATCACCTCTGGGAAATTCGTTTTTTCCTGCACCGAAGCCTACAAAGTCAAAGATGGTAAAGTCGGCGCGCCCGTCAAAGGCGCCACGCTGATCGGAGACGGCGCCACCGCCCTCAAACAAATCCGCGCCATCGGCAACGATATGAAACTCGACCCTGGCATTGGAAACTGCGGCAAAAACGGACAATGGGTTCCCGTCGGCGTCGGCCAGCCAACCTTGCTGATCGGCGGCCTCACGATCGGCGGCTCGGCGGCCTGAAGACGCGAGTAATCCGTAAATTCTGCGACGTAATCGAAAGTTTATTGCCCTCAGCCGCAGGTTTATGGCGTCTGTTCTAAACGCAAGTTCACTGTGCGGATGACCCTTATGGACGCAAATTGATGTTCTAGAGGCGCGCTCACTCCGACCGGGCCGGCAACCAAGGAACACGACATGAAATACACAATTCCGATCGCAACCGCTTTTGCCCTCTGGATGGGCGCCGCCCACGCGGATGATTTCACCGATACGATCGTCGCAAACCTCAAAGAACTGGGCTATAACTACATCGAGATCAAAAACGGCCCCAGCCAGGTCAAAGTCGAGGCCATTCGCGGCGATGAAGAACTGGAAGTCATCTATGACCGCGCGACCGGCAAAATCCTGAAACAGGAAACCGAGCGTGCCGACGCCGACAACAGAGGTGACAGCGGGATCGAGATACGCTCGACAGACCGCGACTTTCTCGACGACGATGACGACGACGGACGCGACGATGATTATGACGACAACGATCACGACAGTGATGATGACCACGACGACGATGATTATGACGACG
>JARFRG010000100.1 GCA_029287375.1 Boseongicola sp.
AGATACAATAAATAGGCAACGCCTGCGATCTTCACGATGGTAAACAAAACCGCGCTTGTGTGCAGGACTGCAGCCAGCCCAAGAATTGCAGCCAATAGATGCGGCAAAATCCCGAACGTACAACCGAACGCCGCCGCGATGGCCGCACGCCGTCCCTGACCAAGTCCCAAGGCAAGCGTATAGATCACGCCCGTACCCGGAGCGACCACCACCACAAACGCCGTCACCAGAAATTGCAAAGTCATACCGCAGACTCCCTCAAAACACGTGGAACCTTGAACTCGACACGCTCTTTGGCGGTCTCCACAAGCTCAACCGTCACATTGAACCGGTCCTGAAACGCGTTGATCACTTCGTTAACCAGCACTTCGGGCGCGCTTGCGCCTGCCGTTAATCCGACAGTGCGAATGCCATCCAGAGCGCGCCAGTCGATCTCGTTCGCGCGCTGCACCAATTGCGCATATCCGCAGCCTGCGGTGCGTCCTACTTCGACCAGCCGCTTTGAGTTTGACGAATTTGGCGCCCCGATCACAAGCAAAGCGTCGATTTTTGGCGACACCGCTTTAACGGCTTCCTGCCGGTTCGTTGTCGCGTAGCATATGTCTTCCTTGTGCGGCCCAACAATACTTGGGAACCGTACCTGCAAGGCGGCCACAATGTCTGCCGTGTCATCTACCGACAGGGTCGTTTGCGTAATAAACGCAAGCTTCTCCGGGTCGCGGGGATCAACCAAAGCAACATCGGCGACGGTTTCCACCAAAATGACTTCGCCGTCCGGCAGCTGCCCCATTGTTCCGACGGTTTCGGGGTGACCTTCGTGTCCGATCATTACCATCTGTAAACCGTTCGACGAATGCCGTTCCGCCTCAATGTGGACTTTGCTGACCAGCGGGCAGGTCGCATCAACATAGACCATCTCACGCCTTGCGGCCTCGGCAGGCACGGCTTTTGGGACACCATGCGCCGAGAAAATCACGGGGCGATCATCCGGGCATTCGTCCAGTTCTTCGACAAAGACCGCGCCCTTTTCGCGCAGCGCATCCACAACATATTTGTTGTGCACGATCTCGTGGCGCACATAGACGGGCGCGCCCCATTTTTCGATCGCCAGTTCGACAATCTTGATGGCACGATCAACCCCAGCGCAAAATCCGCGCGGTGCAGCAAGGTATAGGGTCAGATCAGGTTTGGTCATTGGCAATATCTCCGCTGCCGAGATCTATGCGGTGTGCGTCGGTGCGTCCAGTCCCGGCTTGACCTTCCTGTAGGGGAAAGCGCTATCGAAGGGTCAACTTTACAGGAGACGATTCTTTGTACAAACGCGTTCCACTGCTTTTGGTCCTTATTGCCGGGCTTGGCGGTGTCTACTTTTTCGCCCAACCGGATAAATCAACAGCGCTTGCGGCGTATCGCAACGCCGAAACAGTGGCGACCGGCAAAGCGCTTTATGGCGAATATTGCGCCGCCTGCCACGGGCCGGACCTCGCCGGGGAGCCCGATTGGCAAAGCCGCGACGCCGATGGATACCTCCCCGCGCCGCCACATGACGAGACCGGCCACACATGGCACCACCCGACAGAACAGCTTTTTGCGATCACCAAACTTGGCACCGAAGCCATTGTTGGCGGCGGATACCGGTCCAATATGGCCGGCTTTGGGGATCTGCTGACCGACGACGAAATTTACGCCGTGCTCGGCTACATCAAAAGCACCTGGACAGACCGCATCATCGAACGCCACAGCCAGATGGATGCGGCGGTGCTGGCGCAGTGACTAGTCTTCGTCTTGGCGCGGCTCGCGCATTGGGCGACCAACGACATCGCGTAACTCTTCCAGCTCAATGAAATTGTCCGCCTGACGACGCAATTCATCGGCAATCATCGGGGGCTGACTGCGGATCGTCGAAAGCACAGATACGCGGACACCCTGACGTTGCAGGCTCTCGACCAAAGGTCGAAAGTCGCCATCACCGGAAAACAGGACGATGTGATCGACGTGCGGCGCAAGCTCCATCGCGTCGACGGCCAGCTCAATGTCCATGTTGCCTTTGACCTTGCGGCGGCCCTGACTATCGATGAATTCCTTGGCCGGTTTGGTGACCATGGTGAACCCGTTGTAGTTCAGCCAATCGACCAGCGGACGGATCGGCGAATACTCGTCGTTCTCCAAAAGAGCCGTGTAATAAAACGCCCTGAGAAGCTTTCCGCGCCGCATGAATTCCTGACGCAAGAGTTTGTAATCAATATCAAACCCAAGCGATTTCGCGGCTGCGTACAAATTCGCGCCGTCGATGAACAGCGCAAGCCGTTCGTCCCTATAGAACATCAAAAAGCCCTTCCGATTTTAATGTCCGGCGAGACAGTGTTCGCGAGTGTGAGTGGTTTTTCCGCCCGACCGGTTCGAGGATATAAGGCCAAAATCACATTCGGTTGCAACTATATATTTAGCCTACTTTGCGTGATTCCGCCCACGGATTTCCAGCGCGCCATTCGGCGATGTTTTCGCGACAAGCTGCCCCTGCATTGGACAATTCGCCCTCGAATACGCGCATCGCCCTGTTTTTCAACAAGATGACGCAGAATCATCTTGTGTTTCCCCCCTCTGACCCCTAGGTGTCCCGCCTGATCCCTTTCTGTACGGAGAGACACATGGCCCGCGTGACGGTTGAAGACTGCGTTGACAAGGTTCCGAACCGCTTCGAGCTGGTAATGCTCGCGGCGCATCGCGCCCGTGAGATTTCCACTGGCGGTGCGCTGACGGTCGAGCGCGACAATGACAAAAACCCTGTGGTCAGCCTTCGCGAGATCGCAGATGAGGCACAGTCAGCTGATGAACTGCGCGAGCGTATGATCGAAAGCCATCAGACTCAGATCGAAGTCGACGAACCTGAAGAAGACGCCATGGCGCTTTTGATGGGGGCCGAATCTGACAAACCGGCTGAAGACGACATGAGCGAAGAGAAATTGCTCCGCGCCCTCATGGAAGCCCAGCGGCAACCATAAGGACTTAAGCGCGGTCCGGGGGGTGGGCCTTGATTGACGCCGACGACCTGATCGCGCTTGTCCGCAACTACAATCCGAAAACGAATGCGCCGCTGATCGCGGAAGCCTTTGCCTATGGGCAAAAGATGCACGATGGTCAAAATCGGCATTCGGGCGAGCCGTATTTCACGCACCCAGTGGCCGTCGCCGCCATTCTGACCGAGCAGAAACTGGATGATGCGACGATCATCACAGCGTTACTGCACGACACCATCGAAGATACCGGTTCGACCTATTCCGAGATCGAGGCCAAATTCGGCAGTGAGATCGCTGAACTGGTTGATGGCGTCACCAAGCTCACCAACCTTCAGCTTTCGTCGACAGAAACCAAACAGGCCGAAAATTTTCGCAAGCTGTTTATCGCGATGTCCAAGGATTTGCGCGTTATTCTGGTGAAACTTGCGGACCGTTTGCACAATATGCGCACCATACGGTCGATGCGTGTGGACAAGCAGGCGCAAAAGGCCCGCGAGACCATGGATATCTTTGCGCCTCTTGCCGGGCGCATGGGCATGCAATGGATGCGCGAGGAACTCGAAGACCTCGCATTTCGTGTGCTTTACCCGGACGCCCGCAATTCGATCATCCGCCGGTTCATTACGTTGCAGCGCGAAACCGGCGACGTCATTCAAAAGATTACGGCCGATATCGAAGGCGAGCTGGAAAAGGCCGGGATCCAGGCCGAGACGTTTGGTCGCGCCAAAAAACCCCACTCAATCTGGCGCAAGATGCAGGAAAAAGACATCGGTTTTTCGCGTTTGTCCGACATCTATGGGTTCCGGATTCTCGTAAACTCCGAGGCCGATTGCTATGCGGCGCTGGGCGCGGTTCACCAGCGGTGGCGGTCCGTTCCGGGGCGCTTTAAGGACTATATCAGCCAGCCGAAATCAAACGGTTATCGCTCAATCCATACAACGGTATCGGGTCGCGACGGTAAACGCGTAGAAGTCCAGATTCGCACTCAGGTAATGCACGAGGTCGCCGAAGCGGGCGTTGCCGCGCATTGGTCCTATCGCGACGGTGTGCGCGCCGCAAACCCCTTTGCCGTTGATCCGGCGGCCTGGATTGCGACGCTGACTGAACGCTTTGACGAAGAAGATCACGATGAATTTCTCGAGCACGTAAAGCTCGAAATGTACGCGGATCAGGTGTTTTGCTTCACACCCAAAGGCGAAGTCGTCAAACTGCCCCGCGGAGCAACGCCACTTGATTTTGCCTATGCCATTCACACTCGGATCGGGGACAGCTGCGTGGGCGCCAAGGTCGACGCAATCCGCGTGCCGCTTTGGACACGCCTGAAGAATGGCCAGTCCGTTGAGATCATGACGGCCGAAGGTCAACGCCCCCAGGCGACGTGGATCGACATTGTTGCGACAGGGCGTGCCAAGGCCGCGATCCGCCGATCTCTTCGCGAGGAAGACCGGGAGCGTTTTATCAAACTGGGCCGCGAACTTGTGCGTGTTGCATTTGAACATGTCGGAAAGCGCGCCACAGAAAAGGCTTTGACCACGGCGGCAAAGCGCCTCAGCTTTGACGATCGTGATACGCTTCTTGCCCGGATCGGCTCCGCTGAATTCACCGCCCGTCAGGTAATCGAGACGCTTTATCCCGAACTTGCGCATAAAACTGGTGAAGAAATTGATGCGGCACGTGCAATTGTTGGCTTGAAGCCGAGCCAGACATTCCGCCGTGCCGCGTGTTGTCAGCCGGTGCCGGGCGAGCGTATCGTCGGTATCAGTTACCGCGGGAAAGGTGTGATAATTCATGCCATTGACTGTGAGGCGCTTGCCGAACTGTCCGAGGATTCAGGCCGTTGGGTCGACTTGCACTGGCAAGAAGGCCGCCACCCCGCAGCGCATGCCGTCAGCTTTGATTTAACGATAGCGAACGATAGTGGTGTCCTGGGGCGGATTTGCACATTGATTGGCGAACAAGGGGCGAATATCTCTGATCTGGTGTTCATTGACCGAAAACCGGACTTTTTTCGCCTCATTGTCGACGCGGAATTACGGGATATTGAACATCTCCATGCGGTGATGTTGGCACTTGAAGCCGATAGCGATGTTGCTGCAATCACGCGGCACCGCGATTTGGGCCGCAAACCTTAGGGCTTGGGACGGACGAAAAGAATTGGTTTTTAAGCGGCGCACACCACAGACGTATTTGCAGGCGATCGGACGATCGCTCTATCCGCGTGGCGGCTGGTCGCGTGCGATACAATACCTTGTGCATCGCGTCCGTCGTTTGCCAGACCCAGCTCACAAAATCAGTCGTGGCATCGCTGTGGGCGTCTTCACCTGCTTTACGCCCTTTTTTGGCATGCACTTTTTCCTCGCGGTATGGCTCGCCTGGTTGGTGCGCGGAAATGTGATGGCAGCGCTGATGGCGACGTTCTTTGGCAACCCAATCACGTTCCCCTTCATCGCCGCTGTTTCGATGGAACTTGGCGCATTCATGCTGGGGCGCCCGCCGATCCCACTACAATACGTGGTGCCCGCATTTTCAGACGCTGCGGTTGAATTGTGGCGCAACATGATGGCGGTTTTCACCGAGGCGCCAACAGCCTGGGGCAGCCTTTCGGGCTTTTGGTACGAATTTTTTCTGCCCTATCTCATCGGCGGCATTATCCCCGGTATTCTTACCGGGATTGCCTTTTATTTTCTGTCGAACCCGGTCCTCAATGCTTACCAAAAGGCCCGTGTCGCGCGGCTGAAAAAGAAATTCGCCAGAAAACGGGAAAAGGTCGAGGCACGCCGTGCAGAATCGCGCCTTCTTGATGACGTCGACGACCCGCATGACCGTGCGGCCGAGTGATACCGACTGACTTGCCCTGCGCGGGCAGGCGTGCAACCTGAGCCAGATGGCGAAGCGAACCACATCCCGAAAGCCGCGAGCGGCGGCAAAAAAGCCCGCAAAGGCCCAGGCCAAGACCAGACGGCGTCCCTTCCGCGTGCTGGCCAAGGTCGCAATTGCGTGTGCCGGGGCAATCTTGCTAAGCGTTTCAATCTATTCCGTGCTGCCGCCACCAACGACGCCTTACATCCTAAGTGAAGGCGTGCGGCTTGGCGGTATCCGCCGTGACTGGGTTTCCGCCGACACAATCGCGCCGCAGGCTCTTCAGGCCATTGTTGCTGCAGAGGATGCGAACTTCTGCCTGCATTGGGGTTTCGATATGGAGCAACTGCGCGCAGCCATTGCCGAAGGCGCTGATCGCGGCGCATCCACGCTGACCCAGCAAACCGTCAAAAACGTCTGGCTCTGGCAGGGCCGAAGCTGGCCACGCAAGGCGCTCGAGGCCCTGATGACCCCTGTGGTAGAGGCGCTTTGGACCAAGCGGCGCATCGTCGAGGTTTACATCAATGTCGCCGAGTTTGATGAGGGCGTCTTTGGCATCGAAGCCGCTGCACAACACCATTTTGGCGTGCGCGCGGCCGACCTGACGTTGCGCCAGGCCTCTTTGTTGGCGGCGGTTTTGCCAAACCCAAAACAGCGCCAGGCCGTCAATCCATCCAGTTTCGTCGACCGACGCGCACGCGCCATTGCCGACGGGGCGGCGACGATCCGCGCAGACGGACGCGCGCGCTGCTTCATTCGCTGAGCTCACACGGCGGCCAAGTGTTGAATCCCCGCCCGTCGTCGGGCATTGAAGGATCAATCACAGCAACAGGTCCGTTAGCGCATGATCCGGCTTTATCACGTTCCTCTCTCTCCGTTTTGTCGCAAGGTCCGGCTGTCGCTTGCCGAAAAGCGTCTTGAAGTCGAATTGATCGAAGAACGCTATTGGGAGCGTGACCCGGATTTTCTGCGTCGCAATCCCGCCGGGAAAGTGCCTGTTCTCAAAATCGACGGCAACACGTTCTCGGAAAGCACCGCGATTTGTGAGTACATCGAGGAAGCCTATCCCGAGCCTTCGCTCTTGCCGGACGACAAAGCAGAGCGTCACGAGGTCCGGCGTCTTGTTGGCTGGTTCGATGATAAATTCCATAGCGAAGTCACATCGAAACTCTTGTATGAACGGGTCAACAAAAAGATCACCAAAGAGGGTTATCCGGATAGTACCAACGTCAAAGCCGGTGCGCGCGCGATCAAGCTGCACCTTGATTATATGACGTGGCTGTTGGATCAGCGGCGATGGCTTGCGGGCAATACGTTATCCTTGGCCGACTTTGCTGCCGCCGGGCATTTGTCTGCGCTTGATTACATCTCGGATGTGGACTGGAACAGCTATCCCACCGTGCGCGACTGGTATGCGCGGATCAAATCCCGCCCCGCATTCCGCCGCCTTCTGGCCGATACGGTCCCCGGTTTTCCACCGCCTGCGCATTATGCCGATCTGGACTTTTAGCGCGCAGGGGTCATGCTTCGCGCCGGACCGCGTCGGGACATTGCATGGATACCGATGACCTCAAAGCACAGCTCATCGCACAAGCCGCCGAGGCTGGTTTTGCGATGGCACGCATTTGCACTCCTAACAGTGTCCCCGAGGTGCCAGGACGGTTGCAGGACTTTCTGAACGCCGGGCGTCATGGACAAATGGCATGGCTTGAAGATCGCGCGCATTGGCGGGGCGATCCTGCCGCGCTCTGGCCCGAGGCCAAATCGGTTATCATGCTTGCCGAACCCTACACGCCGGACCACGATCCGCTGGATGATCTCGAAAATACCGATTGCGGTGTTGTTTCGGTTTATGCGCGAAATAAAGACTACCACGACATCGTGAAAAAACGCCTCAAGCGCGTGGCGCGGTGGCTGGTGGCGCAGGCGGATTGCGATGTGAAGGTTTTCGTCGACACAGCCCCTGTGCCGGAAAAGGCGTTGGGACAGGCAGCAGGACTTGGCTGGCAGGGCAAACACACCAATCTGGTAAGCCGCGATCTTGGAAACTGGTTCTTCCTCGGCGCGATATTTACCACAGCGACGCTCGCCCCGGATGCGCCCGAAACTGACCACTGCGGATCGTGTCGGAAATGTCTTGATATCTGCCCGACCAACGCGTTCCCGGCACCCTATGAGCTGGATGCGCGCCTGTGCATTTCCTACCTTACGATTGAACACAAAGGCCCGGTCGACGAGGCTTTGCGCCCCAAACTTGGCAACCGCATTTATGGCTGCGACGATTGCCTTGCTGTTTGCCCGTGGAACAAGTTCGCTGAAGCCGCGCGCGACCAGCGATACGCCGCGCGCGAAGATCTCAACGCTCCGCCTCTTGCCGATCTCGCGGTTCTGGACGACGCGGGCTTTCGTGCAAAGTTCTCGGGGTCTGCGATCAAACGCATCTGGCGGGATCGGTTTGTGCGCAACGTCTTGTACTCGATCGGAAATTCAGGTGACCCGGCCCTGTCAACTATCGCCGCAGGCATTATCGATGACCCCGATCCCACAGTTCGCGATGCGGCCATCTGGGCGATTGGCCAACTGGCCTGATCCGCGTGGACCACTGGCGGACCATCGGATGCGTTGATAAGGGATCGTCATGAGCTTTGCCCCGCCAAACTCCCTGCGCGCCATCACATTGAAAATTGTGTCCGTGCTGCTGTTTGTCCTGATGGCAACGCTGATCAAGGCGGCCTCGGATGAAGTACCTCCGGGTCAAACAGTGTTCTTCCGATCCTTGTTTGCGATGCCCGTGATCCTTGGATGGCTTATCTGGCAAGGCAAATTTCCGCGCGGTCTAAAAACCACCAATCCGATTGGGCATCTGTGGCGTGGCTTGATTGGCTCTACTGCGATGGGGCTCAGCTTTGCGGGTCTCGCGATTCTGCCTTTGTCCGAGGTGAAAGCGATTCAATATGCCATGCCGTTGTTTGTGGTGATCCTTGCGGCGCTGATGTTGGGCGAACGGGTGCGCGCAGTGCGCCTTACAGCGGTCGGAATGGGGATGCTGGGTGTCTTGATCATTCTGTGGCCGCGTCTTTCATCCTTTACGAACGGAAACGTCGATCCGCATCTGGCTTACGGCGCCCTGATTGTCCTGACCGGGTCACTTTGTGCCGCCTTTGCCCAGATCTTCGTACGCAAACTGGTCGAAACCGAAGAAACCGCCGCGATTGTGTTTTGGTTCTCGGTGACCGCGACGCTTTTGTCGCTTTTGTCGGTTCCGTTTGGCTGGCAGGTTCCCTCGCCCACCGCCGCGGCCTGTCTCATTGGCGCCGGGGTCTTGGGCGGCTTGGGCCAGATTTTGCTGACCAGCGCATATCGGTTTGGTGACGCGTCCATCGTGGCCCCTTTTGAATACGCGTCGATGCTGTTCGCGATTATCATCGGGTACGCGGTCTTCGGCGAGGTTCCGACGCTTGTCATGCTTTTGGGCGCAAGTCTGGTGATATCCGCAGGCGTTTTGATCATTCTGCGCGAACACTACCTTAAGATTAAGCGCGGCAAGGGTCGCCAACACGTCACGAAATATGGGTGACGCGACTGTAGCGTTCTCACCCTGACGATACTGTGTTTCCGCCAAAATTGATCTCTGTCGTGGACGCAGGCTGCCTGCGTAGTGCAGACTGGATCCATTGATTTGAATTTATTTATGCGAGGTTGGCCGTGGGTTACGACGTTCATATTACGCGAAAAGGCGATTGGTCCGACACTGAAGGGCCGATGATTACGCGCGAAGAATGGTTGGACTATGTCGGTGGCGACAAGTCCATGAAGCTCGAGCGCGAGGCCATAGTGTCGAACGACCGGGGCGACGCGTTCAGCGTGTCAAACGAGACTTTGGCGGTTTGGAAAGATTGGCCTGCACGGGTCGAAGGAAAGAATGAAGCCTGGATGTGGCATGCGGCAGGGAATGTCATGGCCAAGAATCCAGATGCCGAAATGCTGCGAAAGATGTTTCTGATCGCGGATGCCTTGGCGGCCAAGCTTCAGGGAGACGAGGGAGAGATCTACAATTCCATTGGTCTTGTGGATCATCAGGACCGGTCCAAAAAAAGATGGTGGAAATTCTGGTAGGATGACGGCGTTTTTCTCGATCGCTGGCTATCTCGCTTTGATAAATCTGGCAACGCTTGGGGCATTCAGTTGGGACAAAGCGCAAGCGCGCCGCGATGGCCGACGTATCAGCGAAAACGCCTTGCTGAACCTTTCGTTCGTTGGTGGCAGCCCTGCTGCGAAATATGCCCAGCGGCGCTTTCGACATAAAACACGCAAAAGGCCGTTCACCACTCAGTTGAATGCAATCGTCGTTTTTCATGTCGTCGCAGGCATCGCCGCTATTGTGTTTTGGGCGCGCGGAGGATCGCTTGCGGATGTGGTTGAAATTGGCCGTTCGCTTTTGGGCTGATCGCACGCCAAATCTGCCGCGAACTTCAGAATATTGCCGTTGTTTTTGCCCTCACCGGCCCGCCGTTCGTCGGTGATAAATCGTAATAGCGACGGCCACCATTGTGGAAAGCACAACCATCTCGCCGCCATCTTCCACGATCCCGATCAGTTGGTTCGCATAGCTGATGTCCCTAAGCAGTGTCCTCGGCAAGGCCGAATGGGCCGCGTCGACGACGATTGCGAAAAACATGAGCGCGGCAATCAGGCCGATAAAAACCCAAAAAGTGGGCTTGCCCACAGCCGATTTGCTCAATGCTCCTCAAGCCAAAAGCGCAAGGACAGGCAGGCCCAGCAGTGACCAGACCAACAATTCTCCAATATCCTGCGCGCGTAGGCTAGCAGCTCCCGAGAGTCCCAAAGCATCAACGAAGAACGCTCCCCCTTGCTCATGAATTTCCAGCGCATCATCGAAAAGCATGATCGACAAGGCCAGAGACAAGCACAGAAAGGGCGCGGCGCGTGTTGTGCGAAACAGCAGGAACATGATGACGATTATCGCTGTGAATTTGGCAAACATGTACAAAGCAGGTAGGCCGTACTCGGCTTCCAGCGTCACCCAATTGCAAATTGACCCAACACAAAGAGAGTCGCGATTTGCGGCAAACGTCGCGTGGATCAATACAAGTAAGACGTCCGCCAGCAACAAGGGCTTGGCGACTTTCCACAAAGCCGGACGGCCAAAGAGGGATTTGAAAAATAAAAAGTGCGTCATGGCCAAAACGTATTTCAGCACAGAAATAGCAGGCAAGCCCCCTTCAGAACTGCCTGCAATCTCTTAGTGTTTCTCGACAACAGCTTTGAGCGGTCAAAGACGGACCAGTTTCTCATAGCTCTCGGCCACATCGCGTGCCATGGCACCGACCTCAAAATTATAGTCACCAATCTGACCAACAGGTGTGACTTCGGCCGCTGTGCCAGTGAGCCAGCATTGCTCAAAGCCTTCCAGTTCTTCGGGCATGATATGGCGTTCGTGAACTGTGATCTGGCGATCTTTCAACATCCCGACGACAGTCTGCCGTGTAATGCCATTCAAAAAGCAATCTGGCTTTGGGGTATGCACTTCGCCGTCTTTGACGAAAAAGATATTTGCCCCGGTCGCCTCGGCCACATACCCGCGATAGTCAAACATCATCGCGTCAGAACATCCCTTTGCTTCGGCAGCGTGCTTGGACAACGTGCAGATCATATAAAGACCCGCGGCCTTCGCGTGGCATGGGATCGTTTCGGGCGAGGGACGCTTCCATTTCGCAATATCCAGCTTTGCGCCCTTCATCTTGGCATCGCCGTAATACGCGCCCCATTCCCAGGATGCGATCGCAAGGCGGACTGGGTTTCTCGCCGACGCGACCCCCATATCTTCACCCGCACCGCGCCAGGCCACGGCCCGAACATAGGCGTCTGAAAAGCCATTTGCGGTCAGAACTTCCTGCTTGGCGGCTTCAATTTCGTCAACCGTCCACGGGATTTGAAAATCCAGTTGCTCGGCAGAGAAATGCAACCGCTCGGAATGCTTGCGACTTTCGAAAATGGTTCCGTTGTAAGCGCGCTCGCCCTCAAAGACGCTGGAGGCATAGTGCATTGCATGGGTCAGAATATGGACATTGGCCTGACGCCAATCCACCATCTTGCCATCCATCCAGATCAGTCCGTCGCGATCATCGTATGCACCTGCCATGTCGGCCTCCGTTTGCAAATGTTGCGCAATTAGGTCCGCAACGGTCATAAAGTTGCGGAAAAATCGAGAATCGCTACCAGTGTGGACTTGGAATGTCAACAAGGCTGACATAATATCGAGAGAAGGCGTGAGAGGTTTTGATGGCAGATAGTAGCGGCCCCCCCAGCGGTGAGAACCTTCTGTTTCTCACGGACGATCAATTGCGCAAGGGTATCGAGGCGATGTTTTTTGCCTATCGCGGGTTTACCGCAGATCCGGATCGTATCCTGTCTGAAAAAGGCTATGGACGCGCGCACCATCGCGCCGTCCACTTCATCAATCGATCGCCCGGCACTACCGTGAACAACCTATTGTCCATTCTGGGTGTCACAAAGCAGTCGTTGAACCGGGTGTTACGGTCTTTGATCGAAGATGGTCTGGTTGAAAGCCGCATCGGGAAGCAGGACAAGCGCGAGCGGCATTTATTTCTGACAGAGGCGGGCGAGGCGCTCGAACGCGCGCTTTCGGACGCGCAGAGGGATCGGATGCGTGGCGCGTTCCGGCAGGCTGGCCCTGATGCTGTATCCGGTTTTCGTCAGGTACTCGAAGCGATGATGGACGCCGAGACGCGACGACACTACAAGCGGCTAAAGGAGGGCGGCACATGAGCCTGTCTGATGTCCACTTGCTGATCGTAGATGACGACGAACGTATCCGCGGTCTGCTTCAGAAATTTCTGATGAGACATGGGTTTCTGGTGTCATCTGCACGCGACGCTGCCCATGCAGAACGCATCCTGACCGGTTTGGACTTTGACCTCGTGGTGCTGGACGTCATGATGCCGGGCGAAGACGGTGTCAGCTTTTGTAGACGCCTCCGCGAAACCCGCGATCTGCCGATCCTGTTGCTGACAGCCAAGAACGAAACCGCTGACCGTGTCGCCGGACTTGAGGCCGGCGCGGACGATTATCTGGCCAAACCGTTCGAGCCGAAAGAGCTGTTGTTACGGATCAATTCCATTCTGCGCCGTGTACCAGCGACGGAACCCGTCGATGTGGCGCCCAAGGTGCTGCACCTTGGTGCGTTGCGGTATGATGTTGAAAAAGGTTCGCTTTGGCACGGAGAGACGCCCGTACGGCTGACCTCAACTGAGTCGCAGCTGATGCGGATTTTTTCGGGCACTCCGGGCGAGGCGATCACACGCGCCAAGCTGGTTGAAGACCTCGGGCGCGACGGGGGGCAGGCGCAAGAACGCGCTGTGGATGTCCAGATCACACGCCTTCGTCGCAAACTCGAGGCTGACCCGAAACAACCGCGCTATCTTCAGACTGTGCGTGGTGCCGGATATATGCTGTCCCCCGACTAAATCTGATGTGACGATTTCGCCCGCCAATGCCGCAACACTCTGGTGCCAATCAATTATGACGACTGCTTTGTACTCCCACGCCTCCGCTCTCGGTCACGTCACACCTCCGGGCCATCCCGAAAGCACGTCCCGCTATGAGGCGGTCCAAACAGCTTTGTCTGACGCGCACTTCCGGTCGCTGGACCGGCGCGAGGCACCGCGTGCTGACCGGGGCGAGGTCTTGCGCTGCCATCCCGAAAGCTACCTTGCCAAAGTCGAAGCCGCGATCCCGGCGACGGGCTGGGCCTCACTGGACGGCGACACGCATGTGATGGCGGGGTCGCTTGAGGCGGCGCTTCGTGGGTTGGGCGGTTGTTGCGCAGCGGTTGATGCGGTTCTGGCCGGCGAGGCGTCGAATGCCTTTGTCGCCATGCGCCCGCCCGGTCACCACGCCGAGACTGAAACCGCAATGGGGTTCTGCCTGTTCGGCAATGCGGCTATCGCGGCCAAACGGGCGCTTGATCACCACGGGTTATCGCGCGTCGCGGTTCTTGATTTTGATGTGCATCACGGCAACGGAACACAGGATCTGTTGTGGAACGAGGCGCGCACACTTTTTGCCTCGTCGCACCAGATGCCGCTTTATCCGGGGTCAGGGTCTATCCACGAAACCGGCGCCCACGACAATGTGCTCAATGTTCCTCTGGCACCGATGACAGGTGGCGTCGAAATGCGCCGCGCATGGGCGGATATGATCCTTCCCGCTGTCGATGACTTTGCGCCGGAACTGGTGATTATTTCTGCGGGCTTTGATGCGCATGCCGCCGACCCTCTGGCCAATCTGAACTGGAGCACCGAGGACTTCGCGTGGCTCACCAAAGCGATCTGCGACGTTGCAGACGCACACTCAAAGGGTCGCTTGGTCTCGACACTTGAGGGCGGGTATGATCTGAACGCCTTGGCCGCGAGCGTCGCGGCCCATGTAAGCGTGCTGATGGAGCGAGGGGCATGACCGACAAACCCGTAGCAGAGATGAGTTTCGAAGACGCGATGAGCGCCCTTGAAGGCGTGGTTAATCGGCTTGAGGCCGGGGAAGTGGCGCTTGAAGAATCGATCAAACTTTACGAGCGCGGCGCGGAACTAAAGGCGCATTGCCAAAAGAAACTGGCCGAAGCTGAAGAGAAAGTTGCGCAGATCACGCTTGACGGAGACGGCCAGCCAACAGGGACGACGCCGGTAGATCCAGCGTGAACTTTGAAGATCGGTTAAAACCTGTCGCGGACGAAGTTGATGCGACGATAGAGCTCTATTTCGACAAAGATCCTGACACGCTCGAAGATGCGATGCGTTATGCGGTTTTGGGTGGCAAGAAATTGCGCGCCTTTCTTGTGGTCGAAAGCTGCGCTCTTCACGGCGTTCCATACAAAGAAGCATTGAAAGCTGCCGCCGCAATCGAATGCATTCACGCCTATTCGCTTGTCCACGATGACCTGCCATGCATGGACGATGACGACGTTCGACGCGGCAAGCCGACCGTGCACAGGGCGTGGGACGAGGCCACAGCGGTCCTTGCAGGTGACGCCCTGCAATCGCTGGCGTTTGTGATCCTTGGCGGTCTCGATCTTCCGTCTGACCGCGTTTTGTCTGCCGTCATCGGTCTGGCGACAGATGCGGGCAAGGACGGCATGGTTCTTGGTCAGGCACGCGATATCGCCGCCGAAAGCGCGAATGATCCCCTGTCGCTTGACGCAATCACGGCACTTCAAGCGCAAAAAACCGGCGCCTTGATCAAGTGGGCAGCGACAGCAGGGCCAAGTCTGGCGGGCGATGATATCGGCCCGCTTGAAGCCTATGCGGGCGCGCTTGGATTGGCGTTTCAGATCGCTGATGACATCCTTGATGAAATCGGCGACGAGGCGAAAACCGGCAAGCGTCTGCACAAGGACGCGGACGCCGGCAAAGCAACATTTGTTTCACACTTTGGGCTTAAAGGGGCGCAGGCAAAGGCGCGGTCACTGGTCGCACAGGCAAACGACGCGCTCTGCGTATATGGTGCACAAGCAGACGGTTTGCGCGCCGCCGCTAATTTCGTTATCTCGCGCGAACACTGACGCGCCGGAGCCCTTTATGACTGACCGACCAAAAACCCCCGTACTTGATCGCGTCAGCGTTCCCGCCGATCTCAAGCTGCTGTCCGACGCGGAACTGCACCAGCTGGCCGACGAACTGCGCGCAGAAACGATCAGCGCTGTCAGCGAAACCGGAGGACACCTTGGCGCCGGGCTTGGCGTGGTCGAACTGACCGTAGCTTTGCACGCAGTTTTCGACACGCCCAAGGACAAGCTAATCTGGGACGTCAGCCACCAGACATATCCGCATAAAATTCTGACGGGTCGTCGTGATCGCATTCGCACTTTGCGCAAGAAAGACGGCCTTAGCGGTTTCACCAAGCGGACGGAATCGCCCTATGATCCGTTCGGCGCGGCCCATAGCTCTACCTCAATTTCGGCGGCGCTCGGCTTTTCCGTGGCGCGTGATCTTGGCGGATCAACCCCCGAAGGTCTTGGCGATGGCATTGCCGTGATCGGCGACGGAGCCATCAGCGCAGGCATGGCGTACGAGGCGATGAACAACGCGGGTCACTTGGGAAAACGGCTTATTGTCATTCTCAACGACAACGAAATGTCGATCGCGCCGCCTGTCGGGGCGATGTCGTCTTATCTTTCGCGCCTTTATGCGGGTGATCCGTTTCAGGAATTCAAAGCCGCCGCCAAAGGGGCAGTCAGTCTTTTGCCGGAACCCTTCCGCGAGGGGGCCAAACGCGCCAAAGACCTGCTGAAGCATACAGTCGTTGGCGGCACCTTGTTTGAAGAGCTTGGGTTCAGCTATCTCGGCCCGATCGATGGGCATGACCTTGATCAACTGCTTCCGGTCTTGCGCACCGTAAAAGCCCGCGCCACTGGCCCGATCCTGATCCACGTGATCACCAAGAAAGGCAAAGGCTATGCCCCGGCTGAGGCCGCGCGCGACAAAGGTCATGGTGTCTCCAAATTCAATGTTGTCACGGGTGAGCAAAAGAAAGCCCCCTCAAACGCGCCGTCTTACACCAAGGTCTTCGCGACCGCTTTGCTGGACGAAGCCTCGCGCGATGACCGCATTGTAGCCGTGACCGCGGCGATGCCGGACGGGACGGGCCTGAACCTGTTTGCCGAACGCTATCCAAGCCGCTGCTTTGATGTTGGCATTGCCGAACAGCATGGCGTGACCTTTGCTGCGGGTCTTGCCGCTGGTGGCATGAAGCCGTTTTGCGCGATCTACTCGACGTTTCTGCAACGCGGCTATGATCAGATCGTTCACGACGTGGCGATCCAACGCCTTCCGGTGCGCTTTGCGATCGACCGCGCAGGGCTGGTTGGCGCGGACGGTGCGACCCATGCCGGTTCTTACGACATTGGCTTTATGGCGAACCTGCCGGGGATGGTCGTGATGGCCGCCGCGGACGAGGCAGAACTGGTCCATATGGTCGCCACCGCAGCCGCCCATAACGACGGCCCTATCGCCTTTCGTTATCCACGCGGCGAAGGCGTCGGCGTCGAAATGCCGGAACACGGCAAAGTCCTTGAGATCGGCAAAGGCCGAATTGTTCGGGAGGGCGCGCAGGTCGCCATACTGTCATTTGGCACACGTCTGTCCGAAGTCGAAAAAGCCGCCGAAGCGCTTGCCGCAAAGGGTATTTCCCCCACGATTGCGGATGCCCGCTTTGCCAAGCCCCTGGACCGCGGTCTGATCCTTGACCTGGCCGCGCGTCACGATGCTTTGATCACAATCGAAGAGGGCGCAATTGGCGGATTTGGCAGCCATGTCGCAGATCTCCTGGCCAACGAAGGCGTTTTCGATGCCGGCTTGAAATACCGTTCGATGGTGTTGCCCGACACGTTCATTGATCAGTCTAGCCCCCAAGACATGTACGACACGGCGGCAATGAATGCAGAACATATCGAAGCAAAAGTGCTTGATGTGATGGGGATCGCCGATATTTCCAAGCGCGCCTAGGGTTGTGCGGTCTCTGCGTCCAAAAGGGCGCGTAAACCCGCACGATAGTCGGGATACATCAGCGTGACGCCCAGCTCGTCCTTTATCCGATCATTCCGTACCCTTTTAGACTCGGCATAGAAACTGCTGGCCATTGGACCAAGATTGGCATCTTCAATTCGGACCTCTGGTGGTGCCGGGACACCCAAAAGCGACGCGGCAAAGGCAATCACGTCCTGTGGCGGCGCCGGATTGTCGTCGCAGACATTGTAGATGGCGCCGGGGTTCGGGCGTTCGATCGACGCCTCCAAAACCTGCGCAATATCTTCTACGTGCGTCCGGCTAAAGACCTGTCCCGCCTTGATGATGCGTCGCGCGGCGCCTGCACGCACTTTAGCAAACGGCCCGCGCCCCGGGCCATAAATTCCGGCAAGTCGAAAAATATGGAGAGGTAGTCCCAAATTGGCCCAGGCTGCTTCGGCCTCCGTTCGTGCCTTGCCCCGTTTGGTGGACGGCGTCAAAGGGGTCGCTTCATCGACCCATCCCCCCTGATGATCACCGTAAACGCCCGTCGTTGACAGATACCCGACCCACTCAAGATGATCCGCAGACCGTAGCGCGTCACTATGCGCCAACAATACCGGATCGCCCGCGTCATCTGGCGAGACGGATGTCAAAACATGACTCACCTCGTCCAATGGCAACTCCACGCCCGGCCAGATCACGGCTTCAATACCCGCCTGCGCCAGCCGACCGACCTTTTCAGCCGACCGTGTCGTTCCAATCACCCGCCAGCCCTTCGGGACTAGCCGCCGCGTCAGCGCCTGGGCGGAATAACCGTGACCGATGGACAGAAGCGTTTTCGACATGGGATGCAAGCAATCGCAATTGTCGACAAAGGGCAAGTTACATCGCGTAAAACGAACTTGAAACCTTGCCGGTTCGGTGCCATTTTCAGGGATGGAAAAAACAATAAAACTCCCCACAAATTCACACGGAGGGCATCGCAATGAATGATGCGAAACCTCTGTCGGTCGTGACCCCCGAGAGCCCGGAACACACGTTTTTTACGGATCCGGAAGCTGCCGTTGATCGTCTGATCGAACTGTATGAAACCGCGTCGGCATTCCTTTGCGAGCGTTTTAACGAAGTCATGAAGGGCGGAAAAGCCAACGTCCGCTATCGCGCATACTACCCCGAAATCCGTCTGGTCACGACCAGCTTTGCGCCCATCGACAACCGGCTCAGCTTTGGTCACGTCAGCGAGCCGGGGCATTATTCAACGACCATCACGCGCCCGGATCTTTTTGCGGGTTACCTGCGTCAGCAAATCGGTCTGCTGATCGAAAACCACGGTGCATCTGTGGAAATCGGTACTTCGATCACGCCTATGCCGGTGCATTTCGCCGTGGCTAACGACGCCTCGCTTGCCGTGCCGCAGGACGGTGTGATGGACTTTACGTTGCGCGATATCTTCGATGTTCCGGACTTGTCGACGACCCACGACGACATCGTCAATGGATACGGCTTTGTGTACCCCGACGGTTCGCATCCGCTTGCGCCCTTTACGGCGCAACGCATCGATTATTCGCTGGCACGGCTGTCTCACTATACGGCGACCGCGCCAGAGCATTTTCAGAACCATGTCCTGTTCACGAATTATCAGTTCTATGTGGACGAATTCGAGATGATCGCGCGCGCTGCATTGAAGGATCCCGACAGTGGCTACATTGGATTTGTTGGTCCCGGAAACATCGAGATCACCAGCCCGGAAGAGCCGCTTCCGGCGCCAGTGAAGCTGCCACAAATGCCGACATATCATCTGAAACGAAAAGGTGGCGGGGGCATCACGCTGGTCAACATCGGCGTTGGTCCCTCCAATGCCAAAACCGCGACCGACCATATCGCGGTGTTGCGGCCGCATGCATGGCTGATGCTTGGGCATTGCGCCGGATTGCGTAACAGCCAGCGGTTAGGCGATTTTGTTCTGGCCCATGCGTATCTGCGCGAGGACCATGTGCTGGATGATGACCTGCCGATCTGGGTTCCTATCCCGGCGCTTGCGGAGATTCAGATCGCGCTTGAAACCGCTGTCGCCGATGTCACGCAGCTGCGTGGCTACGAGCTAAAGCGCATTATGCGGACTGGCACAGTGGCGACCATCGACAACCGAAACTGGGAATTGCGCGACCAATCCGGTCCGGTGCAGCGTCTAAGCCAGTCACGCGCCATTGGCCTTGATATGGAAAGTGCGACGATCGCGGCCAACGGTTTTCGCTTTCGCGTTCCCTATGGGACGTTGCTGTGCGTGTCCGACAAACCGCTCCACGGAGAGCTGAAATTGCCCGGCATGGCGAGTGATTTTTATCGCACTCAGGTCGCGAGACACCTCCAGATTGGCATAAAGGCCATGGAGACACTGCGCGATATGCCGCTGGAACGCATCCACTCACGGAAGCTCAGAAGCTTCGAAGAGACAGCTTTCCTTTAAAATAAGGCGTTTTGGAGTGGATTTGGTGTGATTAACGCTTGTGTTGGGACCACAATTCGTTGTGTTATGCCACCATATCCAGTGAAATAAGGGGAATGAGCCCCTAGAATGGGCCAGATCGAGGAGAGTCAACATGGCAAAACCAATGACGAAGACACAGCTTGTAGCAGCACTCGCCGACAAGATGGGCAGCGATAAGAAATCCGCAGGCGAAGCGCTTGACGCAATCGTCGGCATCATCACAGACGAAGTGTCGGGTGGCGGTGCTGTGACCCTTCCGGGCGTTGGCAAAATCTATTGCCGCGAGCGTCCAGCACGCATGGTTCGCAATCCGGCCACCGGAGAGCAAATCCATAAAGATGCTGACAAAGTGGTCAAAATGACCATCGCGAAGGCACTCAAAGACAGCGTAAACGACTGATTTTCTTCAAAGCGTTGCGGAGCAAGGGTCGCCTCTGGCGGCCCTTTTTTAGTTTGTGGTGAGCGCATAGACTGATGCATCGGAGAAACAACTCCTCATTTCAGAACAGATTGTTTCCAGTCAATTTTCGATCCGAATCCAAATCCGGAGCGAAAGAAAGATTACGAAACTCATCAAACTGGAGGCTGTTATGCTCAAGATTACATCTATCGCCATCGTCGGCGCCCTTACGTTCGCACCGGCTGCATTTGCAAAAGGTCACGACAACGGAAACAACGATGCGGCTAAGGGAATGGCTGAGACAATTCAATCCAGCCCCAAAGGTATCGCATCTGAACTAGGCGGTTCCCCGAAAGCAGTTCTCACGCAAGCGCCCGCTGACCGTGGTTGGGGTAAGGCAGGAAGCTTCGTTCTCTCCGGAACAGAAGTGTCTCGCGGCAAAGGACCGAAGTAATGACAAATCGGGCCGTCCATTCGCGGCGGCCCGAAACCTTCAATTTCTAATCGACGATCGCCGCCGTAGCGGTCGCACTTGATGCAGACGACATCCCGACCAGAGCGGTGAAGTAGCGAAACGCTCGATGAAAGCGGCTCAAAACTTAGCCGCACCATATTTCGCGATCGCGATCAGCGCGGGTACTCCAATTCCAAAGGAGTTCGCTTCACAACGCGCTCTGGCCTCCACCGAACCGACCTGCTACCCGGCAAAAATAGAGAACCGGGCAGGGCAATGGATATTCGCGCAATCTTTATGGGGCTGGCATTTGCCCTGATGTGGTCGTCGGCCTTCACGTCGGCGCGGATCATTGTGACCAATGCTCCGCCACTGGCTGTGTCATCAATGCGGTTTTTCATTGCAGGCGTCGTTACTTTGATCATCGCGCGGATGTTGGGGCAAAGTTTTCGCCTCACACCGCAGCAATGGTGGCTGACAATCGTCTTCGGTATTTGCCAGAACGCGCTTTACCTCGGGCTGAATTTCGTCGCGATGCAGACGATTGAGGCCTCGGTCGCCGCCATTATTGCCTCATCGCTTCCGCTTTGGGTCGCGCTTGCAGGCTGGTTGATCTCGGGGGAAACCATCCGACCCTTAGGTGTCCTGGGCCTCATCGGAGGCTTTGCGGGGGTCGCTTTGATCATGGGTACGCGATTGAATGCAGGTGTTGACCCTTTCGGCGTTCTGCTTTGCGGGATTGCGGTGTTGGCACTGACTTTTGCGACCCTCGCGGTCAAAGGCGCTTCCTCGGGGGGGAATATGTTCGCCGTCGTGGGCTACCAAATGCTGATCGGTTCCGTGGCCCTCGCGGTTCCGGCGCAATTTGAAACATGGGATTTCAACTGGTCGCCAACCCTGATCGCTGCGATCCTCTATACAATCTTTGTACCCGGCGTCATCGCAACAATCGTCTGGTTCTGGCTGGTCAACCGCATCGGCACCGTGCGGGCGTCGACCTTCCATTTCCTCAATCCGTTTCTCGGCGTCGCCATTGCGGCCATTTTCTTGGGGGAATCCCTGGGTGCCCTTGATCTGATCGGGGTCGCGATTATTACCGTTTCAATCCTCGCCGTTCAGATTGCCAAAGCCCGCGCTCTGACGTGAAATTGATCTGTTGTCACAGAGTTTTTGGTGACAATACGTTCAGATCCGCACAAGTAAGTTCTGATGGATCTATTGCTTGGATACGCGGCCGGACTGCTCACGCTGATTAACCCCTGCGTCTTGCCGATCCTGCCAATCGTACTGGCGACCGCCCTGCAGGCCGGACGCTCGGGTCCACTTGTGTTGGCTGCAGGCATGAGTTTGTCCTTTGTCACGCTTGGCCTGTTTGTCGCGTCCCTTGGCCGCACTTTCGGGATCACCGAAGAAAGCGTGTCGAGTGCGGCAGCAGTCTTGATGATTGGCTTTGGACTTATCCTGCTTGTGCCCCGGTTTTCTGCCAGCTTTGCCACCGCGACTGCCGGGGTATCAGGGCGCGCCGACAGTGGCATCGACCAGATTGATCGCGACGGTCTGTCCGGGCAATTCACCGCCGGTGTTTTGCTTGGCGCCGTATGGAGCCCCTGCATCGGACCTACACTTGGCGGCGCAATCTCTCTTGCCAGCCAAGGCGAGAGCATGCTGCGCGCCGGGGGTATCATGATCACCTTCGCGCTTGGCGTGTCGACCGTAATTCTGGCGCTCGCCTACGGCGCTCAGTCCGTCATCCGCAAGAGACAGGCGGCAATGCGTCGTTTCGCGAACGCTGCACGCCCTGTGATGGGGGCGGTCTTCGTCGCCGTTGGCACTGCCATTCTATTCAAATTTCACCACGTGATCGAGATTTGGGCGCTAGACAATCTCCCTGCGTGGTTCACCGATTTTTCCGTTTCGATCTGATAGGAGTACGATCATGTATCGCCGCACTTTCCTCGCATCCGCCGCCGCCCTGACTGTCGCAGGGCCTGTCCTTGCCAACACCGGCGTGTCCTACACGCCCGGTCTTGTCCGCGACGAACTGGCCGCTGGCAAAACCGTCTTCGTCGACTTCTACACGGATTGGTGCACGACTTGCCGCAGTCAGGAACGCACGATCAAAGCGCTCTTGGCCGAAAACCCGGCCTATGAGAAAAATGTTAGCTTCGTCGCGGTCGATTGGGACGTGCATTCGAACTCGGATCTCGCCAAATCTCTGAATATTCCGCGCCGCGCGACGCTTGTGGTTTTGCAGGGCGACAAGGAACTAGGGCGCATCGTCGCTGGTACCAGCAAGGGCGAGATCAAGGCCCTGATGGACGTCGCACTCGGTGCTGCAACCGCGTAAGATCTTGCATAAACGCCAATGAACGGCTTTCCTTGTGCGCGAAGGAGAGGCTGTCATGACATTGGATAACGCGAAAGTAACCAATTCGCGCACCGGAACGGTGTTCGAAATTCTTGAGTTGGGTGAGACCCGCGTGGTGATGCGTTATATCATGGAGCCCGGAATGCAGCGCCCGGATATAGCCAAACACTTTCACACCCACTGGGACGAGGAATTCCAAGTCCTGGAAGGTCAGGGCGACTATGTGCTTGGTGGTGAAACCGGGGTTGTAAAAGCGGGTGAGACCCTCGCAATGCCGAAGGGCATCAGTCACATTCACCCGTGGAATACCGGTACGGACGTTATGGTGATGGACCAAACTGCAACCGTCGACCCTCTCCACTCAGGTGCGATCCGCGAAACATTGGGCCTGATCTTCTCAATTTACAAAGCCGAGTCCGAAGGCCGCATAGCACTCGACAAGGCCGGCTTGCCAAAGAACCCGCTCAAGTTCGCCGCCACGGGTCGTATCTTTGCGCGCGGTGGCAGCTATGACGCACGGTTCCCCAAAGTCGCTCAAGACGTGGGCGCTGCCACGATGGGTCGCCTCGTCGAAGCGCTTGGGGTTGATATGATCGACCCCGAGTTTCGCTAGTACATCTGAGCGATCGCGCGCAGCGAAATGCCCGCCACTCTTTCCAAATCGCGCACCTCATCAGTCGTCAAAGGTCCACGCCCCGCATTCCGGGCGCTTATGAACCATCGCGCAAATCCCTGATGTGGAAGATAATTCAGCGTATTTAGCGAAACATCGACTGCGCAACATGGCGTCGTATGGCGGTGCAAATGAAATCCGTCCTCGCCGTGCCAATCGCTGTCCATCCAGGCGTGCCATTGCTCAGTCGTGATGGCGGCTTCACAGGCCGGACATGCAATTCCTTCAAACATCTCACCACAATCGATGAACTGTAGCTTGCCATAGTCCTTTACCCGCGCCTCACGACTGCCCCCTATGGCGGCCAGCGTGTTTCGCACGTTAACGGCGCTTTCCGGCAACAGGGCTTCAGGATCCGCTGGGATCACGACCAGAAAATGGTCCGACATCAGCCAATCTGTCCGCGCACGCCACCGGTCTGCGCGCGATCCAGCAACAGATGGTCGAGAACAACTGCCGCCGCCATCGCCTCGGCGACAGGCACTGCGCGAATGCCGACGCAGGGGTCGTGGCGGCCTTTTGTGATGATCTCGGTGTTTTCCCCGGATTTGGTGATCGTCTTGCGCGGCGTCAAAATCGATGACGTCGGCTTCACGGCAAAGCGCACGACAACGTCCTGTCCGGTCGAAATACCGCCCAGAATACCGCCAGAGTGGTTCGACGAGAACACCGGCCCGTCCGGCCCCATCATAATCTCGTCGGCGTTGGCTTCGCCCGTCAGACGCGCCGCCGCCATGCCTTCGCCAATCTCCACGCCCTTGACCGCATTGATCGACATCATCGCCGCCGCCAGATCCGTGTCCAGCTTGCCATAGACAGGCGCACCCAGACCGGGCGGGCATCCCCGCACACAAACCTCAATCATCGCACCCACTGACGAGCCGCTCTTGCGCAACCCATCAAGATATCCGCCCCATTCCTCGGCGGCCTTGGCGTCCGGCACCCAAAACGGATTGCGCGCAATCTCGTCCCAATCAAACCGCGACCTATCAATATCCTTCTCGCCCATTCCGACCATATAGCCGGTGACCGAAAGCCCTGGCGCCAGCTTGGCCAAGGCCGCCCGCGCCACCCCGCCCGCAGCCACCCGCGCGGCTGTCTCGCGCGCCGAAGACCGCCCACCACCGCGATAATCGCGAATGCCGTACTTCTGCCAATAGGTAATGTCGGCATGTCCGGGCCGGAACTTTTCAACAATATCGCCATAGTCCTTCGACCGCTGATCAGTGTTCTCGATCATCAACTGAATGGGCGTGCCGGTGGTTTCACCCTCAAAGACACCGGACAGGATTTTTACCTCATCGGCCTCGCGCCGCTGCGTCGTGTATTTGTTCTGACCGGGCTTGCGTCGGTCCAGCCAAACCTGAATATCCGCCTCACTCAAAGACACGCCAGGAGGGCAGCCATCCACAGTCGCCCCAAGAGCCGGCCCGTGGCTTTCCCCCCAGGTCGTGACCCGAAAAACATGTCCGTATGTATTTAGGCTCATGGCGATAGCTCCTTTGCGCCACGGTCTAATCTGAACGGCGCAGGGATGGAAGTCAGGCCGCGTGGTTCTCTAAGCGTCGGTGTCGCGGTGCATCATAATGCGATTGCCATCTCGTTTCGACACTTCCCAACCAAGCCGCTCATACATCACAACATTTCGCGCCATATCCACATGCGTTGCCAAAGCCATCTGGCCGACGCCCGCACGCCGCGCCAATTCCACAGCATGCTGCATAAGCGCGCTCCCACACCCTTTGCCCGCTTGATCCGGCGCAACGGCCACATTGGCGACGTGCCAAACGCCATCATCTACGCCACCAATCAAACACCCGACGATACCGCGACCTTCGGTGGCAACCCAAACGCGCCCCGCTGCGATTTCATCTTCAACACCACCACTCACATCAGGCAAATCCGGCAATCGATCCGCCCAATTGGCATAGGCCAAGCGAATGACGTCGCGCACGCGAGAGACGTCCGCAGGATCTGCATTCCTGATCGAAATATCTGCCATCCGACGACTGTGGCCGCGAAATGCGCATCTAGGCAAGCCCGCATGCTTCACCCTTTCAAAATACCTCGGGGGAGGGGCCGCGATAGCGGGGCCGGGGGCAGAGCCCCTTTTGTGGGTTGCATACCCAGATAGAGCGCCCTACCTCATGAAGTACCTCGGGGGGCCCACTGTGGGCTGAGATGCTGTTCCAGCAGACCCGTTGAACCTGAACCGGTTAATACCGGCGGAGGGAAGGTCGAGATGCTCTCAACCCGTTCCTTCGCCCAGTTGAAAGGACTTTGAGATGCGTTATCCGATCCTTGCGGCAGGGCTTATGGCAGTTACTCCGGCGTTTGCCGAAGATCTGCCTGTTCTGACCGTCTACACCTACGACAGTTTTGTTGCCGATTGGGGCCCCGGTCCCGCCATCGAGACGGCCTTTGAGGCAACGTGCGCCTGTGATCTTCAGTTTGTCGCAGCGGGCGATGGCGCAGCGTTGCTTGGTCGCGTTCGTCTCGAGGGCGCGCGCAGTGATGCAGATGTTGTGTTGGGCCTTGATACCAACTTGATCGCGGCTGCCGTTGATACAGGGCTTTTCGCCCGGCATGGCCTTGAAACGCCAGCGCTCGACATGCCTGTTGATTGGTCCAACGACACCTTTCTCCCCTATGACTGGGGCTACTTTGCCTTTGTACACAACGCTGGTCTTGAGGACGTTCCGACGGATTTCAAAGCTCTCGGTGACAGCGAAACCAGCATCGTCATCCAAGACCCGCGCTCGTCGACACCGGGTCTCGGTCTTCTGATGTGGGTCAAAGCCGCGTATGGCGATGAAGCCTCTGCAATCTGGGACGCATTGGCCGACAATGTGGTCACCGTGACGCCCGGTTGGTCGGAAGCCTACGGTTTGTTCCTCGAAGGCGAGGCTGACATGGTGCTCAGTTACACAACCTCGCCTGCCTATCACCTCATCGCCGAAAAGGACGCCTCAAAAAAGGCGGCCGTGTTCAGCGAAGGTCACTATCTTCAGGTCGAAGTGGCGGGCAAGCTTGCTTCAAGTGACCAACACGATCTCGCTGACGCCTTTCTCGGCTTTATGCTGACCGATGGTTTTCAGGCCGTGATCCCAACGACCAACTGGATGTACCCGGCTGTTACGCCGACAGGCGGTCTGCCGGACGGCTTCGACACGCTTGTGCTGCCGGACCGGGCTTTGCTGTTGTCACCACAAGCGGCTTCAGAGGTGCGCGACAGCGCGCTGGATGAATGGCTGACCGCGCTCAGCCGCTAGGCTCTATCGGTTGGGCGGGGATCGGGGTTGCGGCCTCGATCCCCGCTCTGATCGGTGCGACATCCGTCGCCGTTATCCTGTCTGCCGAAGGCGGACGGGGCCTCTCGCCGGCTGACTGGGCCGCGATCCGGTTTACGCTTTGGCAGGCGGTCCTATCCGCCGTTATAAGCGTTGTCCTCGCGATCCCGGTTGCGCGCGCCCTGTCTCGACGCTGCTTTCGGGGCCGTGATCTCTTGATCACCCTTTTGGGCGCGCCTTTCCTGCTACCGGTCATTGTTGCCGTTTTTGGGCTTCTTGCCATCTTTGGGCGCGGAGGTGTCGTGAACGCTGCGCTCTCATCTATCGGGGCCGAACCCATCAGTATTTTCGGACTGCACGGAGTCGTTCTGGCCCATGTGTTCCTCAATCTTCCACTTGCGACTCGCTTGCTTTTGCAAGGCTGGCAATCCATCCCATCTGAACGCTTCCGCCTTGCCGCGTCTCTAAATATGGGGCCGCCCGCTGTGTTCCGACACCTCGAAGTACCAATGCTTGTTCGGGCATCGCCGCCTGCGTTTCTCGTGATCTTTGTCATCTGCACCACAAGTTTCGCGGTTGCCCTGACCCTTGGCGGAGGCCCGCGCGCCACCACGGTGGAACTTGCCATCTATCAGGCGCTTCGTTTTGACTTTGATCTCACACGGGCTGCGATGCTGTCCGCGGTCCAGCTTGTGATCACAGGCACCACGGCTTTGTTCGCGCTAAAATGGGCGGCCACTCCGGGTTTTGGCAAAGGTCTTGATCGTATGTCAAAACGCTGGGACGCTCACGACCTAAACCGACGTGTTCTGGACACAGCTCTGATCACCCTGGCCGCGCTGTTCCTGATTGCCCCGATGTCAGCGGTTGCGATCCGAGGGGCGGTCAATAT
>JARFRG010000079.1 GCA_029287375.1 Boseongicola sp.
GCGCGTCTCAAGGCCATCGGTCTGCGCCCCATTTCCGCGCTGGTCGACATCACCAACTTCATGACTTTCGACCGCAACCGCCCGCTTCACGTCTTTGACGCCGACAAAGTCCACGGCGACCTGCGCGTGCACCGCGCGAAAGGCGGGGAAGAGCTCCTCGCGCTGGACGAAAAGACCTACACCTTCGAACCCGGCATGATCGTCATTTCCGGCGGCAAAGCCGTCGAAAGCATCGCAGGCGTCATGGGCGGCGAGGAAAGCGGCGTGACCGAAGACACCGTGAACGTCTTCCTTGAAAGCGCCTATTGGGACCCGATCACCATCGCCCACACCGCGCGCAAACTGAAGATCAACTCCGACGCCAAGTACCGCTTTGAGCGCGGCGTGGACCCCGAATTCACTCTGCCGGGCTTGGAACTGGCCACGCAAATGGTCCTCGGCCTCTGCGGTGGCGAGGCGACCGACGTGGTCACCGCTGGCACCGTCCCGGACACAAAGCGCGCCTACAAACTCGACACCGACCGCTGCTCAAGCCTTGTCGGCATGGACATCCCGGCCGAAACGCAGCGCGCGACGCTGGAAAAACTGGGCTTTACCCTCGACGGCGATATGGCCACCCCGCCAAGCTGGCGCGGAGACGTGCAAGGCACGGCGGACCTCGTCGAAGAAGTCGCCCGGATCGAGTCGCTCACCAAACTCGAACCCAAACCCATGCCCCGCATGACCGCCGGTGTGCCCAAGCAAATCCTGACGCCCATGCAAAAACGCGAGCAAATCGCGCGCCGCACCACAGCGGCCTTGGGCTACAACGAATGCGTCACCTACAGCTTCATCGACGCAGCCTCGGCGACCCTGTTCGGCGGCGGCACCGACGCCACCCGCGTCGCCAACCCGATCAGTTCCGAGATGACCCACATGCGCCCAACGCATCTGGCCGGTCTCCTGCAGGCAGCCGCCCGCAACCAGTCGCGCGGCTTTTCCGACCTCGCGCTGTTCGAAGTCGGCGCGGTTTTTCAGGGCGGTGAGCCCGGCGAACAGGAACAACTCGTGACCGGCATCCGCATTGGTGCGACCTGTCCCAAAGACCCCCATGGTACGCGCCGTCCCGTCGACGTGTTCGATGCCCGCGCCGACGCCGAAGCGATTTTGGCGGCCCTCGGCGCACCGTCCCGCACGCAATTCGCACGTGGCACAAACGCATGGTGGCATCCTGGCAGATCCGCGAAAATCACGCTGGGACCAAAGATCGTCCTTGGCGCGTTCGGCGAGTTGCACCCGAAAATCCTGCGCGAAATGGACGTCAAAGGCCCCGCCGTGGCCTTCGCGATCCACATCGCAAACATCCCGCAGCCCAAAGCCAAATCCGCCTCGCGCGGCGCGCTTCAGATGAGCGATCTGCAAGCCGTCGAGCGTGATTTCGCCTTCGCACTCGACAGGAAAGTCGAGGCCGCAACGCTCGTCAACGCCGCCGCCGGGGCCGACAAAACCCTTATTGCAGACGTGCGTGTTTTTGACGAATTTATCGGTGGCAGCCTTGGCGACGGTAAGAAATCCCTCGCGATCACCGTGCGGATGCAACCCACCGACAAGACGCTGACGGACGAAGAGATCGAAGCCGTTGGTTCGAAAATCGTCGAGAAAGTCAGCAAGGCGACTGGCGGCACCTTGCGCGGATAGCCAGTCGTCAGGTCGCCGCTCCAAACGTGACCAGCGCCGCTCCGGCGATCACAAGCACCGCGCCAACGGCGATCGAGAGGGTCATCGGCTGCGCAGGTACGCCGAGCAATCCGAATTGGTTAATGGCCAATCCCGCAAGGATTTGCCCCGTCACCAGCAACACAAACAACGCGCCTGTCCCGATGCGCGGCACAAGGAATGTTGCGCCAAGTATTATCCCTGCACTCATGACCCCGGCGAGAAACAGCCATGGCGGCACCTCGGCGATCTTGCGGAACGACTCGCCGCGTTGGCCGGACAAAACAGCAATCACGACCGATGTCGCGAAGGCCACAAAGAAAAACGGGACGTTGCCCATCACAGCCGCCCCCATGATGCGCGCGGATTGTGAGATCATCGGGATGTAGATTGACATGATCGCGCCCATAAGGATCGCGAGTGCGTAAAAATGGAGTGCCATGTGGGTTCCTTCCGGTTTGTAGCCCCACAATTGGCAAATACCTTTTGAAAATCAAATTTTACCTTAGGACGCGAGCGCGTTACAGAGCGTCAACAAGGAGAGCGACCATGACCATGAAAGTATATTTGTCCGGCGAAATTCACACGGACTGGCGCGAGCAGATAGTCGAAGGCTCGAAAGGTCTCGATCTTGTGTTTTCGTCACCTGTGACCGACCACGACGCGTCGGACGATTGCGGTGTTGCGATCCTGGGGGCCGAACCGAACAAGTTCTGGCATGACCATAAGGGCGCTAAAGTGAATGCCATTCGCACCCGCCATGGCATTGAAAACGCTGACATTGTCGTTGTGCGGTTTGGCGAGAAATACAAGCAATGGAATGCCGCGTTTGACGCCGGAATGGCCGCTGCATTGGGCAAGTCACTGATCGTTCTCAGCCAACCCGATCACCAACACCCCCTGAAAGAAGTCCATGCCGCGGCTCTGGCTGTGGCCCAAGAGCCGCGTCAGGTCGTTGAGATCCTGACCTATGTGCTGACCGGAAAATTGCCGGAAAGCAACGCGTAGGCGGCTGCGTACTTACCCCTCGCGCGCCGGAATGTTCAGTCCACGCTGAACGGCCGGGCGCGCGAGAAACCGGTCGAGATAGGCCGGGGCGTGGGTCAACGCGTTCCAGCCGACCATGTCCTTTATTCCATAGGCTTCAAGTTGCCGTAACCACGGTGCAATCGCGATGTCGGCAATCGAATAGTCGCCAGCCATCCACTCGCGGTCCGACAAATGCCCTTCGAGCACCGCCAAGAGCCGTTTAGCTTCGGCCTGATACCGTTCGCGCGGACGCGGATCTTCGATGTCTTTCCCCGCGAATTTGACAAAATATCCGAGCTGACCAAACATCGGCCCAAGCCCACCCATCTGGAACATCAGCCACTTCAGTACATCGTACTTCGCCGCCCCTTCGGGCATCAGTTTCCCGGTCTTTTCGGCCAGATAGATCAGAATTGCCCCGCTCTCGAAGAGTTCAACCGTTTCACCGCCCGGTCCGTTCGGATCAATCAGCGCGGGGATCTTGTTGTTCGGATTCAGGGACAGAAATTCGGGGCTTTTCACATCCGCATCCGACAAAGTCACTCGGTGCGCTTCGTAATTCAGGCCAAGCTCTTCCAGCGCGATTGAAACCTTAACGCCGTTCGGTGTGGGGAAGCTGTAAAGCTGTATCGTATCCGGCCGCGCCGCCGGCCATCGCGCGGTGATCGGATGGCTCGATATCGGGGTTTGAATAGTCATCTTGCGGTCCTTTGGGGTCAATGCCGTGGTTGGTACCACTACCTAAGGACTGGCGGGCTGGTATTAACCCCTCACATCTGTGCGATTTCATGCTAGGGGGTGTGCGGGAAACTTGCGAGGGATGCGCGGACCCGGGAACCGAAGGAATATGAGGTAGAAAATGCTAAATGAATTCAAAGACTTCATCGCCAAGGGCAATGTCATGGACATGGCTGTCGGCATCATCATCGGCGCCGCGTTCACAGCAATTGTGACGTCGCTTGTCGGGGATCTTATTAACCCAATCATCGGTCTGGTTTCAGGCGGTGTGGACTTTACCAATAATTACGCGGTCCTTGCGGGCGATGTCCCCGAGGGCGCAAGCCTCGAAGCTGCGCGCGAAACTGGCGGATCGGTATTTGCCTATGGTGCGTTCATCATGGCAATTATCAACTTCCTGATCATCGCGTGGGTCGTGTTTATGTTGGTCAGAATGGTTAACCGCGTGAAAGACGCCGCAAAGAAAGAAGAAGCGGCAGCACCCGAAGCGCCCAAAGGCCCGACGCAGGAAGAGCTGCTTATGGAAATCCGCGATGCTCTCAAGGCGCAAGCTTCCTAAGCATCGACGATTGTTCGTGAAAGAGGGCCCGTTCCAGCGGGCCCTTTTTTATGTGCCGAACTTTGCATACAGTGTTCTCAATTGTATCGGAGCACCTCATGGCGGCTGTCCCTCCTGTCTGCGATTTCGGCTGGCCCGCGCCGGCCTTTCACCTGCCTGCGACCGACGGCAAGAGCTACGCGCTTGATGATCTGAAGGGCGCGAGAGGCACTGTTGTTGTCTTCATGTGCAACCATTGTCCTTATGTGCTGGCGGTGCTGGACCGGATCATCCGCGATGCCCGCGACTTGCGGGCGCGCGGCGTGGGGTTTGTCGCAATCAGCTCAAACGATGCGACCACCTATCCGGCGGATAGCGCTGAAAACATGAGAATAATGGCCGAAAACCACGACTTCCCATTTCCCTATCTCTACGACGAAGATCAAAGTGTTGCGCGCGCATTCGGCGCACAATGCACGCCTGATTTCTTTGGCTTCAATGCAGATCTTGCGCTGCAGTACCGTGGACGCCTTGATGCGTCTCGCGCCAGTGCAGGACCGGCGGAGCTTCCTCGGGATCTGTTCGAAGCAATGCGTCAGGTTGCCGAAACAGGTCGTGGTCCGACTGACCAGATTGCCTCGATGGGCTGCTCGATCAAATGGAAGGCGGCCTGATGCCAGGCCGCCTCAAAGCCCCTAGATTTTAAGAGCCAGCTGCGGCGACGTCACATCAATGCCAAGTGCCTTGCCGACCGCATAGTAGGTCAGCTTACCCGCATGTACGTTCAGCCCGTCCAGCAGATGTGCGTCTTCCTCGCAGGCGACCTTCCATCCCTTATCGGCCAAAGCCAGCATATAAGGCATGGTCGCATTGGTTAACGCGATGGTCGACGTTCGGGCGACTGCGCCGGGCATATTCGCCACGCAATAGTGCATTATGCCGTCGACTTCATAAATCGGGTCCTGATGCGTCGTTGCCTTGGAAGTCTCAAAACACCCGCCCTGATCGATCGCCACGTCGACGATCGCAGCGCCCGGCTTCATCGTTGCCAAATCGGCCCGACTGACCAGCTTCGGCGCAGCCGCTCCGGGGATCAAGACCGCCCCGATCACCATATCCGCCGTCGCCACCAATTCGGCAGTCGCGGCAGCGCTTGCATAACGGTTCTTGAACGTGCCGCCGAACACATCGTCCAGATAGCGCAGGCGGGGCAGGGACCGATCAAGGATCGTCACGTCGGCACCCATGCCTGCCGCGATTTTCGCGGCATGCGTACCGACAACACCGCCACCGATCACCACCACATTGGCGGGGCCGACGCCCGGAACGCCGCCCATCAAGACACCCCGTCCGCCGTTCGCCTTTTGCAATGTCCACGCCCCGACCTGAGGCGCAAGCCGTCCCGCAACTTCCGACATCGGCGCAAGTAGTGGCAGCCCGCCGCGCTCGTCTGTGACGGTTTCATAGGCAATGCAGGTCGCGCCGCTTGCAATGAGGTCGTGGGTTTGCGCAGGGTCCGGCGCAAGGTGAAGATACGTGAACAGGATCTGACCTTCGCGCAGCATCGCGCGCTCGGCCGGCTGCGGCTCTTTTACCTTCACGATCATATCGGCAGTCGCGAAAATTTCCGCGGCCGTCTCGATGATGGTTACCCCGACTGCGCGGTAGTCATCGTCAGTAAATCCAGCGCCGGCACCGCCACCTGCCTGCACAAACACGTCGTGACCATGGCGTACCGCTTCGCCTGCCGTGGCAGGCGTTATGCCGATACGAAATTCCTGGGGTTTGATTTCTTTCGGGCAACCGATCTTCATGGGATTAATCCTCCTCCGCTTCGCACACCTATGCAGCGGATTGCGTGGAAAGAACGCGCCGATTTCTCTGGCTGTTTGCGGTAAAATCGGCAAACTCTTCGAATAAATGCTCACAATACAATGGAATCATGCGCCATGACAGAACTAGACGCGACAGATGCCCGTATCCTCACCGTGCTTCAACGCAAGGGGCGCATTTCGAACGCGGACTTGTCGGAAGAGGTGCATCTGTCCGCCTCGGCTTGCCATCGCCGGGTGCAGCGCCTTGAGGACGCCGGGATCATCCGCGACTATGTCGCCCTTCTTGATCCGCGCAAACTGGGCCGCCCGACGGTTGTCTTTGTCGAGATCACGCTGTCAGGGCAGGCCGACGAGGTTCTCGATGCCTTTGAACGTGAAGTGCGCCTGATCCCGGACGTCCTGGAATGTCACCTGATGGCAGGCACCGCCGACTATCTGCTGAAAGTCATCGCGCGCGACACCGAAGACTTTGCCCGCATTCACCGCCGCTACCTCGCCCGTCTGCCGGGGGTGGCACAGATGCATTCAAGTTTCGCACTCAGAACCGTCCGTCAGACAACGGCGCTTCCGGTCTAAACCTCGACGATCTCGAAATCGTGGGTCACAACGGCGGTCTTCTCCAGCATCCGCGTCGCCGAACAGTATTTGTCGACCGACAAATCAATCGCACGCGCAACTTTCACGTCCGACACGTTCCGCCCCTTCACCACAAAATGCATGTGGATGCGCGTAAAGACCTTTGGCACGTCGCCTGCGCGGTCCGCGTCCATCTCCACGATCACGTCGTCTATGTCTTCGCGCCCTTTCTCAAGGATCGACACCACGTCATAGACCGAACACCCACCCGCGCCCATCAACACCAGTTCCATCGCGCTTGGCCCCGGCTTGGGAGAGTTGTCGGTACTTTGGCCGAATGCAACGGAAAACCCGTCCTCGGTCTTGCCCTCAAATGCGCGGTTTCCGGTCCAGGTGACGGTGGATTTCATGGGATTTACCTTACATGCCTGTGTGCAGGCGCATTTACTGCGGGGACAGTCGCAGGGCAAGCAATTGCTTGCATTGCCTCGCGGTTGCGCCCTGTTCGGTCCGACTGAATTCAATGAAAGCTTTGTTGACTGTGTCATAACTTGCGGAACGACGTCACAGATGCCGTGTGCCAGCTTGCGTGAATTCGTCAGGATCGCGCGCCCGGAAGGGCATATAATTTTTGCCGTTGTACCTGATGCATGGGAAAATTCGGGGACGCCGAGGCGCTCAAAGAAGGCATCCGACGCTTTCTGCCGGGTTCACAGGCCGCAAGCCGCCCCCCTTTGAATGTCGGATCAGTGGACAAGGCCGACTGCAATTTCCGCAGCAAATCCAATGGGAACCTTGTGTCTTTGGCTCAATCCTGTTCATCTCGTGCGGCAGCTTTTCGCTGCACGGGGGATGACATGGCGGGGATATCTGAGGGATTGGGCGTGCTTGCGCTTGCGGCTGATGCTGCGACCGGGCGGCCACAGGGCACCGGATTGAGTGCTGCGATTGTCGCCACAGAATTTGCAAGGCGGATCGGGGAAAGCGAAGAGACCCAGAAAGACGCCTATTACCTCGCTCTGGTGCGCTTCATTGGCTGCACCATCACCAGCCACGAAACCGGAATGCTCTCCATCGGTGACGATCAGGGGTTCGCCGTCGCCACCATGTTGGGCGATTGGGCGGATCGCGAAGATCTGAAGATGTATCTGAACCGGTTCATTGCGCACGAAGCCCCGGAAGACGAACGCGAAGCGGCCTTCAACTTTATCTGCGATATCCTGCCCGATGCCGCCCCGGATTTTACTGCCGCGCACTGCAGACAGTCATATCTGTTGGCCAGCCGACTTCCTGTTTCAAAAGCGGTGCTTGATTGCACGCCCTATTATTACGCGCGATGGGACGGGAAAATTCTGCCGTTTGGAGGTGAGGATGTGCCTTACCTGTCGCGGCTTGTTCGGATCACCGAGCTTGCCGAACTGGTGCGACGTCTGGAAAACAGCGCACGCGCGAAAGAGGTCATTGCCGCAAAGCTTGGCCACGAGCTTGATCCTGAACTTGGGGCGAAATTCCTCGAACATGCGGATGCGGTTTTTCAGGTCGCCAGCGCCACGCCAGAATTCGAGGCCTTTGTGGCCGCAGAACCCGGCACACAAATCCAGATGACCGCGCAATGCCGCGAAACACTGGCCGAAGTCGCGGCAGATATGACCGACCACAAGGCCACGTGCTTTCGAAGCCATTCCCGCCGGGTTGCGGGACTTGCGGCGCAGGCGGCTCAGATCGCCAAGCTTCCAAAAGAAAGCGTGGAAAACCTCCGCCTGACGGCACTGGTTCATGACATCGGGAAATGCGCTATCTCGAACCGGATCTGGTACAAGGAAGACGCGCTTTCGGTTTCCGAACGCTTGGAGATGGAGCGTCATACGTTTCAGACCCAGTTCTTCCTCAGCCACGGGACACCATTTGCCGAATGGGCGGACGTTGCGGCCTCTGCGCAGGAACGCGCGGATGGCTCCGGGTATCACCGTCGGTCACAGCTTTCGGACCTCGCGTCGAATATTCTGGCGGCGGCGAATGAATATGATGAACTCACGCACGGCACCCCGGCGCGACCACCGATGGACGCCAAAGCGGCGGCGGACGAGCTGAACGAGATGGCAAAGTCCAGAAAGTTCATGCCCACGGCTGTGTCGCTCGTGCTTCAGGCGGCGGGTCATATGGTTAAAGATGCGGGCGCATCGCTTCCCTTCGGCCTGACGCGGCGCGAAGCGCAGGTTCTTTCGCGACTGGCCAAATCCGAAACGACAGCCGAGATCGCAGAAAGCCTTGGGATATCGCCCAAAACGGCGGATCACCACATTCAGTCGATATATAATAAGACCGATATTCGGGCGCGGCCCGCACTGGCCTTGTTCGCGCTTGAACACGGCGTCGTGATGGATTGAGAGATTCCGTGAGAAAATAGGGAACTCTCCCGATACCTGATCGGGTTCCCATAGGTCATCCTGAATTCAACGGCGGCAATTGAAGCCACCGGGACAGTAAAGGATGATCGAAATGCTTACGAAAACCATCAAAACCACAACAATTGCAGCAATGCTGATTGGAGGACTTATGTCTACTTCCGCAATGGCCGGCGGCCACCTCGACGCGACTGACGACATCGCATGGACGCTCACTCTTGAGCTTGGCGAAGGTCAGGACGCCGCGTTTGACGCTCTTATGGCCGAGATGGTCGTTGCAACCAAAGCGGAAGCCGGCGCAAAGGGCTATGAGTGGCATCGCTCGGGCAGCACGGTCCACATCAACGAACGCTATGAGACGAATGCCGACGCGGGCATTCACCTTGGGAATTTCGGCGAAAATTTCGCTGAACGCTTTCTGGCGATCCTGACTCCGACCGGACTACAGGTTTATGGACCCGCGGATGGCGGCGTGCGTGAAGGATTAGCCGGGTTCGGTGCAACCTTCTACGATCAGGTTGGCGGATTTGAACGCTAAACAAACGTCGTGACCCAAAAATGCTGCGGGGTTCCTTCCGGATCCCCGCAGTTGGCTTGTCTGGCGACGTGCATAATTCACTGGGGCGACTGTTCGGTTCCATACGCCGTATAGGGATCATTTAGGCGGCGCTTCAATCCAGAGTGGCGGCTTGGACTTCACTCCGCCCCCACACACCCCCCTTAAAAACAACAAACCCCCGAAGCTAGGCTGCGGGGGTCGTCGTTGGCGTTTCCGAAGAACCGCCCAGTGCTAAACTGAAACGCTCAGAGCATTCCCTCGCGCTGTGCCTTTTTACGGGCAAGCTTGCGAGCACGTCGGATGGCCTCGGCCTTCTCTCGTGCTTTTTTCTCGGAGGGCTTCTCGAAATGTTGCCGAAGCTTCATCTCGCGGAAGACGCCTTCACGCTGGAGTTTTTTCTTCAGGGCACGAAGCGCCTGATCGACATTGTTGTCGCGAACACTGACCTGCATGTGGTTGTCACCACCTTTCTAGGTTAAAGTTGCAGAATTGCAGGAGGTGGCGCTGTAGCATGGGCGGGTTAACTTGTCCACTATGGCGATGAAACCGAAGGGACCGATTTAATGACCGATACCGCACGCACACGGCTGCTCGATGCGATACTGCCCCATGTGCCGTTCGACGGCTGGTCTGACATCAGCTTTCAGGCCGCCTCGCGCGATATCGAAATGTCTATCGACGCGGCGCGCACCCTGTGTCCACGCGGTGCGATTGATCTTGCTGTTGCCTATCACCGCCGAGGCGATGCGGCGATGGTGGCCGCGATGGACGCCTCTGACATGAGTGAGATGCGGTTTCGCGATAAGGTCGCCACTGCGCTGCGACTGCGGGTCCAGGCAATGGACGACCGCGAGGCTGTTCGCCGTGCCTCCAGCCTGTTCGCATTACCGCAAAACGCTGCCGAAGGGGCCAAGCTGGTCTGGGAAACCGCCGATCACATCTGGACGACACTTGGCGATACGTCAAAGGACGTAAACTGGTATACAAAGCGCGCCACGCTTTCCGGTGTCTGGGCATCGACCGTGCTGTACTGGCTGGGCGATGACAGCCCGAATGCTGCTGATACCATGGCCTTTATCGACCGACGCATCGACAATGTCATGCAGATCGAAAAGGCTAAGGCCAGCCTCAAGAAAAATCCGATCACCAAGCCGTTCATGTCCTTGAAGGACTCGATCCTTGCAGGCGTGAAAGCCCCGGACAAGTCCAAGTTCGCCAATCTTCCCGGCAACTGGAACCGGCCCACTTAAAAGACGAATATCCAAATGACCAATACAATGCGCGCCATCGAAATCAGCACCCCCGGAGGCCCTGACGTTCTGACGCGCTGTGACCGCCCGATCCCGATACCGGGACCCGGTGAAGTGCTGATCCGCGTGGCATATGCGGGCGTAAACGGGCCGGACATTCATCACCGCAAGGGCCTCTACCGCGCGCCGGCTGATGCATCCGACCTTCCAGGGCTTGAGGTGTCCGGCCATATCGCCGCCCTTGGTCCCAACGCCGACGGCTTCAGGGAAGGCGACGCCATTTGCGCCCTTTTGCCTGGTGGCGGCTACGCTGAATACGCCACGACGCCCGCCGCGCATTGCCTGCCGGTGCCCAAGGGTATGTCCCTAAAGAAAGCCGCCGCTTTGCCCGAGACCTTCTTCACCGTCTGGTCCAACGTCTTCATGGTGGGTGGCCTTCGCGCAGGTCAGACTTTCCTCGTCCACGGCGGGACGGGCGGCATCGGCTCGACCGCGATCCAACTCGCCAGCAGCTTCGGGGCCCGTGTCTTCGCCACCGCCGGAAGCGATGAAAAAACCGCTCTTTGTGAGTCTCTCGGTGCTGAACGTGCGATTAATTACAATACCGAAGACTTCGTGCAGGTCATGCGAGACGCCGGTCGCGCCGATCTTATCCTCGACATCGTCGGGGGCAGCCACATTCAGCGCAATATTAAAGCGCTGAAGGACGACGGTCGCCTCCAGATGATCGCCTTCCAGACCGGAGCAAGGGCCGAGATTGGCTTTGGCGAGGTTATGCTCAGACGTCTCACACTGTCCGGAACCACACTGCGCCCTCAATCTATCACCGCTAAGGCCGCAATCGCTGAGCAACTGCGCGCAAAAGTCTGGCCGCTTCTCGATGCTGGCCGCATCGCACCCGTCATGCACGCGACCTTCCCATTGGAAGATGCCGCCGCCGCGCATACCGCCCTTGAAGCCGATCACATCGGCAATATCGTCCTGAAAGTTAACGAAGGAGCCACCTCATGACCCTCATTCCCAACTACGGCGTCGTCCCTGCCCTTGGATATGGCACGTTCATGCGCAAGGGCGATGAATGCCTTCGTTGCGTCGATCACGCCGTCAATGTTGGTTATCGCCACTTCGACACGGCGGCGTTCTACGAAAACGAGGTCGAAGTCGGTCGGGCCCTGCGCGGCACGTCCGTCCCCCGCGAAGACCTCTTTGTGACCACCAAAGTCTGGTACGACCATCTCGGCAAAGGGCAAGTCCGCGCCTCCGCCGAGGCATCGCTGGAACGCCTCGGCATGGACTACGTCGACCTGCTGTTGATCCATTGGCCGTCGCCGGGCGACGAAGTTCCGCTCAAGCAATACATGGAAGAAATCGTGTCTTTGAAAGAGGCGGGCCTGACCCGGAATATTGGCGTGTCCAATTTCACCAAGCGCCACATCGACGAGGCCATATCGGCCGTCGGCGCGTCCGAGATTGCAACCAACCAGTGCGAGTTGAACGTGATGTTCCATAACGAACCCATCGTGACCCATTGCCAGAATGCGGGCATCCCGATGACCGCCTACCTGCCGCTTGCCAAAGGGGCGGCGTCATCGGGCGGAGACCTGGAGCGTATCGCCAAGAAACACGACGCCTCCGCAGCGCAGATCGCGCTGTCATGGCTATTGGGGAAAGGGCATATCGCGATCCCGTCGTCGTCCAATCTTGATCGGATCGAGCAGAACTTCCGCTCTGCCGATATCTCCATCAGCCCCGGCGACACCATGGAACTCGACGCCCTGAATGGCGACCGTCGCGTCAACCCGGCATGGGCGCCCGACTGGGATGTCGCCTAACGAACAGGCGAAAACAGCGCGTCCTGCAATGTGCAATCGCGCGCCACCGATCCCGAACAGGCCCGCAGTTCCAGATCGCGGGTCAGACATATCCGCGCCTCCTGAATGCGACCCGCCTTGCAGGTGATCGTGACACCGTCCGCCGCCAGGTCCGGGTTGTCCTCCAGAAACGCAGCCTCAACCACAGTCGCGGGCAATTCCACCGCGCGACTGAGCCGCCGGAACACATCTGGGCGCACGACTTGCCCGAAAGCCTCGCGCGCCAAGGCATAGAAATCCTGCGACGATAGCCCGGAACACCGCCCGTGCTTGTTCCACTGATGCCAGGCCGATCCGCCAGACCCCATAATATCTGCCATCTCTGCGGTTTCGCGGCGTGACGGATTGCGCTCGCTTGTGTTGCAGTAACTTGGCCAGCCGTGATCATACTGCGGCCAAAGCCCATGCAGCACCCAGCCGAAATCCGCGTCGGCATCACACTGTGGCGATCCCCGTTCATCCCCTTCCAAAGCGCACCACGTTGGCGACCAACTCAGCGCCAGCACGTAGTAATCAAAGTCACCAGACCGCTCTCCATCTGCCAAGGCGAACCCCGCCGACAAAATCCACACCATCACCACACGCATTTGCTCTTCCCTCTGGGCCGAAACGGGACTATATCCCCGCCAACTTCCCTGAAATTCAAGACTTGGTCCACCCGGACCGCCGGATTTCACGGGATATGCAAGATGTGTCAGGAGACAGCGACATGAACAAACCGATCATGGCCAAAGCAACCGCCGTCTGGCTGGTGGACAATACGACGCTCACCTTCAAGCAGGTGGCTGATTTTTGCGATCTGCACGAGCTTGAGGTGCAGGGCATCGCCGACGGCGACGTTGCACAAGGCGTCAAAGGGTTTGACCCGATTGCCAACAATCAGCTGACGCAAGACGAGATCGACAAGGCCGAAGCCAGCCCGCTGTACGCGCTCAAGCTAAAATTCAACGCCGCCGCTGTTGGCGAAGAAAAGCGCCGTGGTCCGCGTTACACCCCGTTGTCCAAGCGTCAGGACCGTCCGGCGGCGATCTTGTGGCTCGTGAAATTCCACCCGGAACTGACCGACGGTCAGGTCTCAAAGCTTGTCGGCACCACCAAGCCCACGATCCAGTCGATCCGCGAGCGGACACATTGGAATATCTCGAACATCCAGCCAGTCGATCCGGTTGCCCTTGGTCTCACCAAGCAGTCCGAACTGGACGCAGCGGTGCAAAAAGCCAACGAAAAGAAAGCCAAAGAAGGCAGCGTTATGTCGGATGACGAGCGCCGCAAGCTGGTTTCGACCGAACAATCCCTTGGAATGCCAGAAGAGCCGCGCATTCCAACCGCAATTTCGGGGCTTGAAACTTTCACCCTTTCGGATAATCCAGCGGAAGAAAAACAAGAAGGCGATCATCTCGACGCGGATACATTGTTCAATCTGCCCGATGATGACGACGGCGACGACGACGACAAGTCGTAAAACAGTTCCCTCGGCTGCCAATAGGCCCTCGATCAATTTCGATCGGGGGCCTTTTTTTTCCGAAAAATCGCGAAAGCAGCCAAGACGCCACCTACTGCGCGACGTCCTTCGAAAGAGGGACCGACAAGTAAACCCCAAATTCCTGCCCGATGTCGCAGCTCACACGCGCATGCACGCGCCCTTGTCGATCCAGAAATCTCTGATTGTCCTCAACCGGGAAAATTCCCTCGTGCCAAATGCCGGGATGGATATACAGACCGGTCGATCCATCACACCAGAACGCGACGACCTTTTCGGGCGTCAGATCGTCGCCGGGCAAAGCGACAGGCACCACAAACGGCTGTCGGTCCAGCGGAAAGAACATCTGCCCCCCGTCGGGATGGTAATTCATATGCCACAACAGGACTTTCTCGCGCGGACATGTCGCGGTTTCACAAGACGCCGATTGTGGGTCTGTTGACCAGCCCAGAACATAGTTGCCGTTTACCGCTTCGTTCGAGCCGTAGAGAACATCGCCCTTCCAGTTTCCGTGAAAGACGCCTTCGACGAACCCGCCCTCGTCGCCGGTGTCCTCATCAATTGGTCGCCAACCCTGCGCGGGCCAGCGCACGATCTCAATCTCAAATGTATCAGGATCGGTGACGAGACAGCCGTACTCATTCACACTGTCGTCGGTCGCAACGATCACCGGCACATCAAAGCGCGCAAGCGTCGGTTTTTCCGAGGCATCAAACATATAGTTTGGTGGTGATTGGGTCATATCAGCCTCTCGATTTGAACAGCCCCCGGACCTATAGCATCGCTTCCAAAAGCGTCCGGGTGTTGTCGCGTGTCATCTCGACCGGGTTTCCACCCGTCGATGGATCGCGCAAAGCTGCATCCACAAGCGCCTCGATATCCGGATCCGTCACGCCCAAAGCGGTCAGGGTTTTCGGGATGGCGAAGCTGTCATTGAACCCATCCACAAAGGCGCAGAATCCGTCAAAGCCACCTTTGATTCCCAGATACCCCGCTGCCAGATCGAACCGGGCACGGATGGCTTGCGCGTTGAATTTCAACACCTCGGGCATGCACACCGCGTTGGTCGTCCCGTGGTGCGTATGATGCACTGCGCCGACCGGGTGGCTGATCGCGTGGATCGCCCCAAGTCCCTTTTGAAACGCAGTCGCCCCCATCGCTGCCGCGCTCATCAGATTGGCACGCGCATCAATGTCGCTGCCGTTCGCATAGGCTTGCGGCAGATTGTCGATCACCAGTTTCATGCCCTCAAGCGCAATGCCCTGGCTCATCGGGTGATAATGCGGGCTGGAATAGGCCTCGACACAATGGGCAAAGGCGTCAAGCCCTGTGCCTGCGGTGATGAATTTCGGCATCCCAACGGTCAGTTCAGGGTCACAGATCACCACACTAGGAAGCATTTTAGGATGGAAAATGATCTTCTTTTCCTGTGCTTCGGTATTGGTGATGATCGACGCGCGCCCGACTTCGGACCCGGTGCCAGCGGTCGTTGGCACTGCGACAATCGGATGAATGCCCGCCGGATCGGCGCGGGTCCACCAGTCCCCCACGTCCTCAAAATCCCACAACGGTCGGGTCTGCCCAGCCATGAAGGCGATGGTTTTCGCGATGTCGAGACCAGAGCCGCCGCCAAAGGCAATCACCCCGTCAAAACCGCCCTCGCGGTAGACCTGCAAGCCGTCGTTCACATTCATATCCGTCGGGTTCGGATCAACGCGCGAGAACATCGCGCGTCCAAAGCCTTCGGCCTCCAGAATATCCAGCGTATTCGCCGTTATATCCATCGTCGCCAGCCCCCGGTCAGTCACCAGAAGCGGGCGTGTAATGCCAGCGGCCATGCAGGCACCGCCGATCTCTGCGATACGGCCTGCACCAAAACGGATCGCGGTCGGATAAGACCAGTTACCAGTCAATTTCATATCAGTTCTTCCGCAAATGATAAGATTTTGGCCGTGTCAGAGACTGATAGGCCAGTGAAGAAAGCCCCGCGCCGCGCCCGGTGTCCTTGCACCCGGTCCAGCATAGCGCAGGATCAAGATAATCGCAGCGGTTCATGAAAACGGTGCCGGTTTCAATCAGATTGCCAATCCGCTCGGCGACCTGTGCATCCTGTGTCCAGACGCTTGCCGTCAGTCCGAAGTTCGTGTCGTTCATCAGGCGCACAGCCTCGAAATCATCCTCGACAGCCATGATCCCCACGACCGGGCCGAATGTCTCCTCGCGCATCACCCGCATGTCATGGGTCACGTCTGTCAGCACCTGAGGCGTCACATAGGTGCCTGCGCCATCATCCGCCGCCATTTGCGGCACATGGGCCGTGGCCCCGTCGCGCACAGCGTCCGCCACCTGTCCGCGCACCACATCGGCAAAGCGCTGGTTGGCCATTGGCCCAAGCGTGGTCTCGGTATCAAGCGGGTTGCCAAGTATCTGCGCTTTGGCCCAGGCGACGGCTTTTTCAACAAACTCAGGAAACAGTGATTTTTCGACGTAGATCCTCTCGATCCCGCAGCAACATTGCCCCGCATTAAAGATCGCACCATCCATCAATGTCTCCACCGCGGCATCCAGATCGGCATCAATGCGCACATAGCCCGGATCCTTGCCGCCAAGTTCGGTCGACACCGGAATGAACGTCCCCGCAGCGGCCCGCTCCATCGCCTGACCACCGCCAACCGAGCCGGTGAAATTGACGAAATCGACCGCCCGCTCCGAGATCAAAGCGCTTGTCGTGTCATGATCCAGAACCACGTTCTGAAACACCTCTTTGGGAACGCCCGCCTCGTGAAAGGCTTCGGCCAACCGCTCGCCAACCAAAAGCGTTTGCGCCGCGTGTTTTAGCATCACCGTATTGCCCGCTATCAATGCTGGCGCGATGGTGTTGATCGCCGTCATGTACGGATAGTTCCACGGCGCGACGACCAGAACCACACCCCACGGCACACGCTTGATCACCCGTCGAAAGGCATCGCTGTCCTCGATCACATCGTCCGCAAGACCGTCCTCGGCGATTTTCGCCATATATTTTGCACGCTCTTCGAACCCGCCAAACTCGCCGCCATATCGAATAGGCCGCCCCATCTGATGCGCCAGTTCAAGCGCCATGCGATCCGTGCTTTGGCCAACGATCTCGACCGCCTTCATCACCAGATCGACACGCTCGCGCACCGGACGGCTGGCCCAGGATCCGCGGGCGGCCTGTCGCGCGCGCTGTGCTGCGGCAAAGGCATCTTCGCGCGAAAGCGGTTGGCGGGTCAGATAAACGGACCCGTCAATTGGAGATATCAATTTGATTTCATTCGTCATTTGTTGTTCACAACTCGCTTTTGACATGGGCTGAAAGGTTTGCGACGGACTCGCGTGTCACGCCCGCTCAAACCCCCGCGCCACTTCCCAATCCGTCACGACCTTGTCAAACTCTTCCTGCTCGACCTCGGCCGCACGCGCATAGTGGTCGACCACCCAGTCCCCCATCTGTGCGCGCAGCATCGACGAATTGCGCAATGTCTCGGTCGCCGCCCGCAAGGTCGACGGGATCTCGGGAATATGGTCCATGCTGTAAATGTCGCCCTGGATCGGATCGCTTAGCGACAACCCTTCCTCGATGCCGGTCAGTCCGGCGGCAAGTTGTGCGGCGCAGGCAAGGTACGGGTTGATGTCTGAACCGGGTATCCGACATTCGATCCGCACGCCTTTGGTGCCGTCGCCCACAAGACGATAGCCCGCCGTGCGATTGTCGATGGACCATGCGACTTTCGTTGGCGCAAACGTGCCGGGCAAGAAGCGTTTGTAACTGTTCACATAGGGCGCAAGGAAGAACGTAATGTCGGCCGAATATTTTAACAGCCCCGCAACATAGGATTTCATCGTGTCCGACATCGTCAAAGGCGCATCTGCCGCGTGAAAGACGTTCTCGCTTCCGCTGAACAGCGACTGATGAATGTGCGCAGCCGAGCCTACTTTCGAGTGATGCCACTTTGGCATGAACGTCGCTGCGTGGCCCTTGGCGTTCGCAATCTCCTTGATCGCCTGCTTGGCAATCGTGTGATGATCCGCCGCCAACATTGCCGTGGCATATCGAATGTTCAGCTCGCCCTGTCCGGTTTCCGCTTCGCCTTTGGTATTCTCGACGGGTACACCCGCCTCTACCAGCAAATTGCGGATCGGGCGCATCACATGCTCATCCTTCGACGTCTGAAGGATGTGGTAGTCCTCGTTGTACCCGCTGATCGGTGCCAGATCACGAAACCCGGCGCGACGAATATCGTCATAGCTTTGCTCGAACAGAAAGAACTCAAGCTCTGTCGCCATGTTGGGCGTGAATCCCATCGCCTCGGCGCGTTTGATCTGCTCTTTGAGGATCTGACGCGGCGAATGTGGCACAGGCTCATGGGTGTGATGATCAATGAGATCACACAGAACCAGCGCGGTTCCTTCAAGCCACGGGATGCGGCGCAACGTCGTCAGGTCAGGCTTCATGACGTAGTCGCCATATCCCGATTCCCACGAGGTCGCGGCAAAGCCGTCGGGCGTGTTCATTTCGATGTCGGTCGCCAGCAGATAATTGCAGCAATGGGTCTCTTTGTGTCCCGACTCCAGAAAATTCGAGACATGGAAACGCTTGCCCATCAGGCGGCCCTGCATGTCGATCAAACAGACCAGCACCGTATCAATAATGCCCTGAGCCGCATCTTCGTTCAGAGCCTCAAACGTCAGATTTCCAGTCATGTGGTTCCCCCGCGATATTATGTCGTCGCTTCATTCAAATCAGTGATAAGCCGCGTCTCAAGCATCTGCCCGTTCCGATACAAAATCGGATAGGCGACGGCGGCAAGATGGCCGTAAAGTTCACGCAGCGCACGCAATGTTTCCAGATGCACATCGCTCGAAGTGAAGCTGCCGGTTTCACCCGTTTCAAGACGCTTCAGATGTGCTTTGCGACTGGCGCGCTCGCGGCGTTTGACCTCGGCCTTGTCCAGCACCAGCCGTCGCGCGGCCTCGATGTCGTCGACCAAAAGCACATGTCTGGCAAGCCCGAACCCTGCAAGCACCAAGGCATGCAGACGCGTCAACTCGTCCTGCCCGGCGGGCGAAAAGCGTGCGCCTGTCTCTGACTTTTCACGCGCCAGATCGGTCATGCGCTTGGACACCAGATCGCCAGCGGCCTCGACCCGGATGGCATATTCCAACAACGCGCGGGATTGCTTCAGTTGAGGTTTCTCGAACTGATCACGGGCGTTTTCGGCCATAAAGCGCCGCAGATTGGTGTAGAGAGCGTTCACAAGATCATCGCGGTCGCGGATCGCCTTAAGCTCGGCTGGGGTCGATGCCTCATAAAGCGCCAGAATTGGGCGGTACATGCGTTCGACTTCTTGCAGCATTTGCAGGATTTCCTGACGAATAGCGGACAGGGCCAAAGGCGGCGCATCCGCATTCGACTGATCGAAGGCGCTCAATGGACTATTGTTCGCGGGGGCTTCTTTCTCACCTTTGGCAGAGGGCATAAGCGCAGACACCGGTTTTTCGAATACGCCCGCGATTGGCACAAACAGCAAGACAAGCAACGTGTTAAACCCGATGTGCAGCACGATAAGCGATGTCGCCGGACTTAAAACAAGAAGATGTTCAACAAGCGCGAAGGCATCGATGGCATACAGCGCGATTAAGGCGGCAAAGCCACGCAAGATGGCGTTGGCCACGGGAATACGTCGTGGTTCGGCACGCATATCACGGGTCAACCAGACCGGAATAAGCGCGCTTCCAAGGTTCGCGCCAATGACAAGCGAAACCCCCGCCGCAAAGGGCAGGGCGGTGGTTGCCACAAGAGCGGCCACCATCAAAATCGTTGCAACACTTGAATGCAGCAAGAACGCGAGCGCCGCACCGATCAGAAAGCCCGTCAGGCTATCCGACGCAATGTAGGCCGCCATCGCGGGCAGAAATTCAGCTTCCCGCAGCGGTGCGACCGCGTCTCGCAACAGACCAAGCGACACCAAAATAAGCGCCAAACCAAGAATAATCCGTCCAACGTGTTGGATATCAGGCCGGTCAATTTTCAGGTAAAGCCAGCCACCCACGACCAGCAGAACGGGCTGTAGCCATGTCAGATCAAAAGACAAAAGCAGGATAACCAGGGCTGATCCCAGATCTGCCCCCAAAAGGGTCGCCAACCCTGTCGGAAAGCTCAACATTCCAGTCGCCGCAAATCCGCTCAGCAAAAGCGCAACAGCGGCCGAACTTTGCAGCACCACAGCAAGCGCAAGCCCTGATCCCGAGGCCGTAATATTCGACCCATGCCCAGTCAGATACCGAATGATATACTGGCCGAACCGCCGCTCGATTCCGGTCCGTACAAGTCGCACAGAAAACAACAGCAACATCACGGCTGCAAATATCTGAAGAACAAAACCGGCTATTGCCATTCGCGAAAGTTCCAGTGCTTGGAAGGCCCCGGCAAAACGCCGGAGCCCTTGTTTGTCAGCGGATCAGGTATAACGGTACGGACGCCCTGCGGCTTCCATATCCGAGTTATACTTCTTAAAGATCTCAACCACTTTGGCCTTTGTCGGGCTTTCGGCGGCAATTTCGTCCCAAAATACCTTGGCAGCCGTTTCCACGGTCGCCCACTCTTCGTCAGGGATCGTCGTCAGCTGCATCTTGGTGCCGTTGACACGTAAATCCGCTTCGCCACCCCAATACCAGTGCTGGCGATAGTAGTGCGATTGCTCGCAGCATACTTCGAATAGCGTCTTGAGGTCTTCGGGCAACTCATTCCAGCGATCCATATTGGCAAAGAAATGCCCGATCCACGCGCCCGA
>JARFRG010000120.1 GCA_029287375.1 Boseongicola sp.
TTTTGCGCCACGCTGAGCGAGGTCGACGCGCTGATGTTGATAGCGCGCACTTGTTCCTTGCGCGGTATCAAATCCGGATGTCACAAGTGCCTGCAAAGGCTCGCCCCACGCCGGCCGACGCGCCTCGGATGTCAGCCGTGCAGGAAAAAGTGAGCGCGGAGCAAGCAATTTCTGTCGTCGAATCTTCAGCGCAAGAAATAGAAAATATTGAACTTTTCACTGATTCAGTACGGTTTTTACGACGGCGTGGTGACGGTTTGGCCGAGGCCGCGGCGACGCTTGGTCGCGGGAAAGCGCGCGGATTAGTCACCCAATGCGTCGATGCCGTTGAACACCTCGTGGACCTTTTCTGCGACGACGATATGGGATGTCCCGCCGCCGAGGGCTTTTTGGATGAATTGACGGAAGCGTCAGAGCTGATGGTGCTTATGCAGGCAGAAAGCGGAGATACGCCGGCTGCGGATGCGGTGACGCTTTTGCTGCAACTTCGCCGCGAGATGGAAATGAAATTAGCAGCTTAGAAAGGCTGAACGCACCTTATTGACCGAGAATACGTCACAAAAAGGCCAGATTGGCGGGGAATTCTAGCGTTGTTCGAAACGATGGCGCCAGAAAGACCAAGTGACAGGTCGGCAGGGCCCTTCGGGGTGTAGTGTGTTCGTTAGGTAGTAGACATGAAGGTTGACGCGAGGACTATGGAAGAAGGTGCCGTCCCAGCTGCAGGCAATGCGCATCTCCTCGGACGCGGGTTCGCGGGGCTTGAGCCGTACCTGAACAAATCGCGCGACTTGCGCCAGGCGCTCGTGCGTCTTGGAAAGATGGGCGACAAAGCAACCAACCGCACCGCGCGTCGCTTGCATCACCAACTGAAACATGCCGAACCATCGATCACCATGATCGGTCAGGTTAAGGCGGGTAAGACGTCACTTGTGAACGCAATGGTCGGGTTTCCAGACCTGCTGCCAGCGGACGTCAATCCATGGACCAGTGTGGTTACGTCACTTCATTTGAATCCGCATTTTACGCCCGAGGACAATCGGGCAAGTTTCCGTTTCTTCGATATGGAAGAATGGAGCCGCCTTTTGGATCGCGGTGGACGTATCGGTGAGCTTGCAAGTCGCGCTGGCGCCGAGGACGAGCTTGAGAAGGTTCGCACTCAGGTGATTGAGATGCGCGAGAAATCGCGTGAACGGCTTGGCGACAAGTTCGAGCTGATGCTTGGTCAACAACACGATTATGGGTATTTCGATAACGAATTGATCGAGCGCTATGTCTGCCTTGGCGACGATTTTGAGGACGATTTCGAGACGAGCCAGGCACAGGGTCGCTTTGCCGACATTACAAAGTCCGCCGAAATTTTCATGCATCGTCCCGAAATGCCGATGCCTTTGTGTATTCGTGACACGCCGGGCGTCAACGATACGTTCATGATCCGTGAGCAGATCACGATCAGGGCAATCCGTGAAAGCCGCATCTGTGTGGTTGTTCTGGCCGCACACCAGGCGTTGAGTTCGGTGGATATGGCCTTGATCCGTCTCATTGCAAACGTGAAATCCCGCGAAGTTATCATTGCGGTGAACCGGTGCGACGAGCTTAGCGATCCGGTGCGTCAGATCCCGCAGATCCGCGAGAGTATCCGCAAGACCTTGATTGAACATGACGGCCCAAAAGAGGCGCAGATCGTGTTCTCGTCCGCGTATTTTGCAACAGCTGCCCTGACGGGCAATCTAGACGCGGTTGATCCGGAAACACTTGAGGCCATGACCGAATGGGCGCTGGAAGATGGACGATTGACGGACCCGGCGTCTCTTGCTCCCGAGGAGGTTCTTTGGGATATTTCGGGATTGCCGAGCATTTACGAAGCGCTCAGCGAGCGGATTGCAGATGGTGCCGGTCAGGACATGTTGGACCGCGTCGCGAAATCGGCAATGAACCTTGCAAACGGGCTCAACGCGACCCATCAGGTTGTCTCGCGCCGCGAGTCGGATGCCGCATTGCCTCCGCTTGAGAAAGGTCAACTGGAGGCCGAGCTTGCTCGCATCGAGTCGCAAGCGTTGGAAGCGATGGGCGAAGCCTTTGAGACCGTTATGGGCGAGTTTCAGAAACGTCTTGAACGATCTCACCGCAGTTTCCTTGAGCGTGCGACGGGGTCACTTTTGAAACACCTCGAAGAGAACGGTGAAAGCGAAGTTTGGGAGTACGATCCAAGCGGCCTCAGGGTTTTGTTGCGGACGGCTTATCAAGTGTTTGGTCGTAAGGCCCAAAAGACGACGAAGGACACGTTGATACAAACGGCCGAGACATACGCAAGCGTCTACTTCCGTGTGTTTGATGTGTCTGACGAGGACTTTGGGATCGAGGCTCCTACACCGCCTTTGGTGCCTGCACCTGTCCTTCTTGGTCAGACGATAGCTCTTGATTTGAAAGGAACTTGGTGGTCGCGCTGGTGGCACAAGCGTCGCGGCTTTAGGTCTTTTGCAACCGAGTTTGCCGATATGATAAAATCCGAGACCGACCCGATTGTCGAAGCATTGAGCGGGCCGCACGCGGAAGCGATCCGGGATGCATCTTTGCAGGAATTGCGAGATTTCATGGCTGAACAACGCGGAATATTGACGCGCTTGGCCAACGAGGCTGACAGCGCGCCTGGCGGTGCCGCCGCCCTGTTGGACGCCGAAGGTGCGGCTTTGAAGCGTGCCCAGCTGAAGCAGACAATGGCGGCGCTGACTGAAATTGCTGCCTGAGGGGGATCAGATGGACGAGCAGGACAAGAATATTTTCGAGGATCAAGACATTTCGGAAAATCGGCGGGCCGAAGACTCAGTCTTCCGCGTGCTTGAGGCCGATCACGCCAGGCATTTTGAAGATCGTGTGGACGCAGTGGATGCGCTAAATGCGTCAGATTCTCAAAGTGAAGATACCGCGACAAACCGGGTGCAATCGGATTTTGCGTCGGATTTTGCGGACCCGTCGCTCTTGTATAAAGCCCCCGAGCCTTCGGATGGGGTCGAAGCCCGCGCGCAAACAATAGGCGACGAGGCCGGCGATACGCCCGTATCCAGCAAGCGTGAGACGGATCTTGATGGGTATGAGATAATCGAAGCGGAACCGGTTGAGAATTCTTCAACCCAGACTGACTTACCCGCAGTCGTGGGCCCCGGACTTGCTGAAAAGGCGATTGGCGGTAAACCGATCCTCTGTCTTATGGGTGAGTTCAGCGCCGGTAAATCGACTTTGTCCAATCTCTTGATTCAAACCGCCGCGTTGCCGGTGAATGTGACTGCTACTCAGCTGCCACCCGTTTGGATTTCAAAGGGCAACGAGGCTCCGTATCGTGTGGGACTTGACGGACAGGAATTTGATATTGAATTCGAGCGTCTCGAAGAGATTTCAGTCGAAGACACGGCCTATATCAGAATCTTTCATGACGCAGAGCTTTTGGATCATTGCGATCTCATTGATATGCCGGGAATTTCTGATCCAAATATGGATGCGGAAGTCTGGCAGCGCGTTATCCATCACGCGGACGCTGTGATCTGGTGTAGTCATGCAACGCAAGCCTGGCGACAATCGGAGGCCGCAGTATGGTCAATGCTGCCGCCCGCCCTTTATGCCAACAGTTTCCTGCTTTTGACGCGCATGGACAAAATCCTGTCAGAACGCGATCAGTTGCGTGTTGCCAAGCGTGTTGGTCGCGAAACCGTCGGGCTATTTAAAGATATGTTCCCAATATCTCTGACCCGTGCGCTTGCCGCGGACGGTGACGCCGAGAAGTGGAAAGCCAGCGGTGCCGAAGACTTTTGGGCCGCGCTTGAAAGTCTGCTTGATGAAATTGCAGCGGTCCAAGCAGGTGAAGCAATCCCAGAAGCCGGACGCGAGGACGATGGACCGGCGAAATTTGTCATGCCATCTCGCGTGCAGCCCAAGCAGCTTTTGGCGCGTCGCACCAACAGTCGTACGCGATCCGCTCCGGCACCTCTTCCTCCACTTTGAGAATCCACCCTTCGGGATGGCGTGGCATACAGGACAGGCAGGGCTTGCGCCCGCCGATCTTGCTGCGCATTAAGGTATTTGCATAGTGCAGGTTCGTATCTGTGCGGAGCGAGAGGCGAGTGATGGACGTAACCAAGGTTTTAGACGGTCTGAGAGCGGACGTCGAAGGCTGCGACCTTGCAGCGTTTGCCGATCTCAATACCCGCATGATCCTTTGTGTGAGTTCAACCAGCCGCCACGCTCAAGAAGAGCTGGACGCGCTTACCGAAACTGCGGCCACCGTTCTGGACGGATCGGTAGCTGAGGGGGCAAAAGCGCTCCTCAGTGATCAGACCGCTTTGACAGCGATAACATTTACGCAAGTTGATGCGCGGATTTATTTGCGGGCGTCTGCCAGCGATAGCGAGGCGTTGATTTGCCTGTGCGCCCCGGATGTTGATCTGGTCAAATCCGTTAATCGCGGTACACTGGCGCTTACTGAAATCATGGCAACAGCCTAGGAAGTAGGGGCGACGTGGACGACTTTTCGCGACTGGAAGCCAAGCTTGTCAAGTTGCGCCAGCGTGAGCGCTCGCCGGGCGACAGGCGTTCGATCCGGGGCGTGCCTGAAGCATTGCTGGCATTGATCGTCTCGGAAATCGACGAAACCATTTTACCGCGCGAGATTGGGTTCACGGCACAAAACGGAGCGTCTTTTCACCTGGCAGTGGCAAACCGGCGCCTACAGGCTTTGGTCTCTGGCGCGCCAGCCGCAGAGGGATTGGACGCTTTGCTGGGCGTTGCCATTGCCGATGCAGAGGACGCGACTCTTGGGCAACTGCGGTCGGTTTTACTGATTTTTTTGAACGCGAGTGAGACTTGGGCCATCTCTAGTCGTCGTCAATCAGGCGATGGGTTTCCGTCAGATATAGGTGTCCCGTCTGGCCCGCTTGCCCGTGCCTGGCAGGTTGCAGAGGCAGGGTCAGTGCAGGCCAATCCGGGCGGAACATTGGGCGACTTTCTTGCGACAGCAGGGAGCCGTTCTGTGGCATGGCTGCTGATTGAAGACGAAGCGGTGAAGGGTCAATTTGGCCCGGATGCGATCATCGCAGATCTTAGCGACAAGGCCGCGATCTTTCTGGACGGATATTTCAGCCGCAAGGATGCTCTTTTTCAGGGCGAAGCCGGGCCTAATGGCCTGGTATTTGCCGCCATGAAAGACGGCCCTGCGATGGTTTTTCTCGACTGTGGCGCCTCGATGGCTTTTCTCTTGGCATCTGCCACAGAGGCCGCGACGCTCGCCCGCGATTGGCAGGCGCGCGTCGCGCTTTAGTCATTCGGTCAACGGATCAGTCTGCACCTGCCACACGTATCTGCGCATCTGGCGATGGCTTAAAGGTTTTTTGCACCAGATAGGTTGCGACGGCGAGGCCGACGCCAATGAGGTCAGTGACAAGTCCGCCTGCGATCATGCAAAGCGCTGCAAGCAAGAGGGCAGCACGGATGAACCATGCTGTCCGCCCCCCCATGAACCAGCCTTGTACACCGGATGACAACAGATAGACGCCGAACACTGCGGTGCCGCCTGCTCGGATGATTTCGAGCCACGTGCCATCCATCAAGATGGCGCCGTTGTAGAAAAACATGAATGGCACGATGAATGCCGCGATACCGATTTTGAAACTCGCGACGCTGGTCTCCATCGGGTTTGCCCCCGATATGCCCGCGGCCGCGTAACTGGCGAGTGCCACGGGTGGCGTGATCGCTGACAGGACCGCAAAGTAAAACACAAAGAAATGCGCGGTCAGTTGCGGGATGCCAAGTTGCACAAGGCCAGGGGCAACGACGGACGCTGCCACCGCGTAAGCTGCGGTTGTGGGCATGCCCATCCCGAGCAGGATCGAGATGCACATTGCGAAGAAAAGAGCGAGCAGCTGCGAGTTCTCTGCGATGCCCAAAAGAAGCGATGAAAAGCGTGCGCCGACCCCGGTGAGGCTGATGACTCCGACAATGATACCGGCGCAGGCACAGACCGCGATGATCTGGATCGACATGATACCGGCAAGCTCAAAGGCTTTCAGGATTGATCTCGGCCCCATACGGAACGGCGTCAGCCACGAAACCACGGCAGCGGCCATAGTCGCCAAAGTGCCTGCGCGGATGACCGAGTAGCCGGCGAACAGCGCGTAGATCAAAATTATGATCGGCAAGAACAAGTAGACTTGGCGGATCATCTTGTTGAATTTGGGCAGCTCGTCTTCGCGCATTCCGCGCATGCCCAGTTTTGCGGCCTCAAAGTCGACCATGAAGTAGACGGAAACAAAGTAGAGGACGGCGGGAATGATCGCGGCGACGGCGATTTCGGTGTAGGGAATGCCGGTGATTTCCGCCATGATGAATGCGCCCGCACCCATGATAGGTGGCATGATCTGCCCGCCGGTCGAGGCCGCGGCCTCGACGGCGCCTGCGGTTTTCTTGTGGTATCCGACCTTCTTCATCAAAGGGATCGTGAGAGAGCCTGTAGCGACGACGTTGCCAGCCGAAGTTCCATTGATCATGCCCATCAGACCAGAGGCAAAGATCGCAACCTTTGCAGGCCCACCGCGCGAACGCCCGGCGGCCGCGAATGCGAAGTTAACGAAATAGTCGCCGACTTTTGACGCCTGAAGGAAGGCTGCGAAGATGATGAACAGGATTATATAGGTCGACGAGACTGCCGTTGTCGGGCCGAGGATACCGGCATCGGTGTAGACTTGGCTAAAGAAGCGCGCCCAGTCGATCTTGGGAGAGTTCAGGAAGCCGGGCATCAGGTGGCCGACGAAGACATAGACCAGGAAGATGCCCGCGATCACAATCAGTGCAAGACCGGTGACGCGGCGGGTCAGTTCCATGATGAGTGCAGTGCCTGCAACAGCGGCGATTGAAATGCCGATCGGAGCGAAAGGCGTGCCGGTCGAGTTGCGCATGAGTGTGCCGTAGATGGTGATCAGGTAGGCGGCGACTGCGATGGCGCAAATTCCCAGCACGATGTCTGGAACGGTATATTTTGCGCGCGGGCTTTTGTGCAGCCAGCCAAGAAGGATACTGCCAAACGTGGCTATTAGCAGAGGGATGCCGAACCAGTAGATTTCGGGCGTGCGGAACTCCGGAGCGATGCCGTTCCACATTTCACCGGCTGAGATGCGCGATGCGAAATTCAGCGCTGAGGCGCATGCGAGCAATGCGGGGATCAGGAGCGCGTATCCGGCGTAGGTCCACAGTGGGGTCTCTTTCACATCCTCGTCGGTGAATTTCAGGTGAGCGCTGAACAAAAGGAATCCGAGGAACAATGCGCCCGCGACATGCACGATGCGGAAATTCCAAGTTTCCAGTGGAAAAGTCGGTAAGAATGGGACAGTGACGCCTGTCCATTCCGAGATGGACAGACCATTCAGGGCCGCCATATGGAAAGCCGCATAGAGCGTTGCGAGGCCTGCCATAAGCGTCAGCCGCCAGCCAACGAAAAGGCGGCGGTTCGCTTCCACGGGCTCCTCGTCAACGCCTTCGGCGATCACGGGTCCTGCGGTCTGTGCGGATGTATCGGTCATGGGGTCCCCTCCCGGCATAGCGTCGCCATTTGGTGCCACTCTATCGTAACACCGGATCTTGTCAGTCTAGTTCTGTTCAGAAGTTCAAAATGGGCTCGGCATTGAGCCCGAAAGTGTGTCGCCGCGCAATATTGCGCGGCGACATAAGATCTTACATGCCGTGGATCATGCCGTCAGGGATATCGGCCCCTGCATTTTCTTTGAACCACTTGGCCGCACCAGGGTGCCACATCAAAACACCATTCTTGGTGTAGTTTTCAGGCACTGTAGAACGTGCTGCTTTGTGGATGTTCACCATGCGTGGGTTGTCGGACATGACAACATCAACAACGGCTTCGACAAAGCTTTCGGGCAGATCGCAGTTGGCAATCGCAAAGTTCCACATGCTGACCGAACGTGCATCAGCTTCCAGTGTTGAATAGGTGCTGGCTGCGATGTCGAACTGGCTGACCGGGAAAGCGTCGAGGATCGTTGCCTGCTCGGCTTCGGTGAACTCGATAATGTTCACGTCGGTTTGCACTTCAAGCTGGCTAACAGCTGGCACCGGAACACCGGCAGCAAAAGCGATGACGTCCAGAAGTCCGTCCTGAAGCTGCCCACCAAGGTCGGTCCAGCCACCGTTGCGACGCTCGAAGTCAACGCCAAGCGTTTCCATCATGCGCGGAAAGTAGGTATCCGACGTCGAACCTGCAGGCCCGAAACCGATTTTCGCCCCGGCAGGAATGTCTGCGATCGACGTGATGCCGGAAGACGCCAGAGCCGTCACAGAGAACGGAGTCTGATACATCGGGAACATTGCGCAAGCGCCGGTCATCTGAAGGCCAGGTGCAATTGGGTTTGTGCCTGCAAGCGATTCCGCCGCCGGACCCATTGTGGTCATGCCAAACTGCGCGTCGCCTGTGTGAACCAGCGCCATGTTCTGCATTGGTCCGCCGGTGACTTCGCCGCCGCCGGATAGGCCAAGCTCTTCTGCCACCAGGTTTGCCCAGCCCGCGCCATAGGCAAAGTATGTGCCACCCTGCGAGGCGGTTCCGACGGTGAAGCTTTCAGGCCAACCTGTCTTGTCGACGTGTCCATCCGCGTATGCGGTCGAAGCAACGAAGGCGACGGCAACGGCCGTCACAGTTACGTTTTTCATTGATAGTCCTCCCATATCACCGGTCTCAGTGACCGGCATCTTCCAAAACGCTGAATATCGATACAGCGTTAACATGGGGAACTAGTGGGTGGCACAGGGCGTCAAGTTCAAGAGGCATGAAGCGGCTGTTTGCGCAAACAGGATGCGGATTGGCTGACATGTGCCGATTTCAGCCCAAAACCAGGAAACCGGTGTGCTTGAAAGGACCCACAATGGTCTATTCAGTTTCTTCGTCGACGAAATCTTGGCGCGTCAGTCCGTATTTCTGCATCTTTTCGTAGAGAGCACGCCGCGACAGGCCAAGGGATTCGTATGTGGCTTTCAGGCTTCCACCTTGCGCTGTGATCGCGGCGGCGATCAGGCTTTTCTCATAGTGGGCCATCTGATCTGCCAAGATCTGGCTTTGGGTTTGAAGCGTCTCACCGATATCGAGATCAAGCCCAAGAGCGAAACGATCCGCGGCATTGCGTAGTTCACGCACATTGCCCGGCCAGTCTCGCGCACTGATGCGATTCAGGACTGCTGGTGGAATCGGTGGAGTAGGGAGCTTGTCACGAACGCAGGCCACCTCGACGAGTTGCACAAATAGTCTTGGGATATCCGCGCGCCGCTCGGAAAGCGGAGGCATGCGAAGTGTGACGACGTTCAGCCGATACAACAGATCACCGCGAAACTCGCCTTTTGCGGCGGCCTTTTCCAAGTCGTGTTTCGACGCGGCGATAAATCGAACATCAAGCGAAATCGGGTCGTTTGATCCCAGCCGCGTGATCTCGCGGTCCTGAACGGCGTGAAGCAACTTTGCTTGCATCGGTTGGGTCAGGCTGTCGATCTCATCGAGGAATATTGTCCCCCCGCGCGCATGTTCGAATTTGCCAAAGCGTGCGCGTGCGGCACTAGGGAAGGCGCCTGCTTCGTGGCCAAACAGTTCGCTTTCGATCAGGTCAGACGGAAGCGCCGCGCAGTTGATTGCGACGAACGGTTGGTCGGCGCGCGGACTTGCCCGATGAAGGGCGCGTGCAGCGACTTCTTTGCCGGTTCCGGTCGCGCCGATGATCAGCACATCGGCATTTGTTTCCGCAACGGCGCGGATCTTTTGGCGGATTGCTTCCATTTCGGCGGTGCGGCCTGCCAGTCGTGCCTCAATCGCGTCACGGCCGCCTATCTTGCTGCGCAACGCGCGGTTCTCGAGTGTGAGGCTACGCTTTTCCAGTGCACGTTTCGCAGTTTCGACCAATCGCACGGGATCATAGGGTTTCTCGAGGAAATCATAGGCGCCATCACGCATCGACTGAACGGCGAGGTCGATGTCTCCGTGGCCTGTGACGAGGATCACCGGAAACTCAGGGTCAATTTCGAGCGCGCGCTGCATAAGCGTCAGGCCATCCATGCCCGCCATCCGAATGTCTGTGATCAAAATACCGGGGAAATTCCGGCTTATCTGAGCGAGGGCGGCGTCGGCCTGCGCAAACGGAGTGACGGTCAGATCGGCCAGATCAAGCGTCTGTGCGGCAGCACGGCGGAGGTCGACTTCGTCGTCGACGAACAAAATGCGCGGCTCGGTCATTCGGCGGCCAACCCTTCGCGATCCTGTTTCGGTCTAGCCCGGTCAAGGTCGACGGTGAATGTAGCGCCGCCACCGTCTCGGGACTTGGCTGACAGGCTGCCACCGAAGTCTTCTACGATATTGAAAGAAATCGACAGGCCAAGGCCAAGGCCATGCCCCGGATCTTTTGTGGTAAAGAAGGGGTCGAAAAGCTGGTTCATGATTTCCTGCGGTATGCCCGGACCCCTGTCGGAAACAGAAACCCGCATCCGGTTCTTGGGCAGTTCTTCGACGCTGATGTCGATTTCGGGTGTCTCAAGTCGCTCCATCGCATCAAGCGCGTTGGAAATCAGATTGACGACGACCTGCTGGAGCCGCAGCCGACCACCAAGCACCCATACCGCATCTTTTGACGGTTCGTAGCGAATTTTGGCGTTTGCCGCGCGCAGGCGCGTCCCCATAAGATCGATTGCATCAGCCAGAACCAGGCGAATATCGACTGGTCCTACCGTATCTTGCGGGCGTCTTGCGAAATTTCTCAAGTGGCCCGACAAAGCGGCCATCCTGTCCGCCATTTTCGAAATGCGTGTGACGTTCTCGCGGGCGTCTTCAATGCGGTTCCGGTCGAGAAAGGTCGTTGCATTGTCAGCATAGGATTTCACAGCTGTCAGCGGTTGGTTAATCTCGTGACTGAGAGCTGCAGACATCTGACCCAGGGCGGCAAGTTTTCCGGCCTGAACCAGTTCCTTTTGCGTATTGCGCAGGCGCAGTTCGGCAGCGGTGCGGTCGTCCACTTCGCGTTTCAGGTGGGCATTGACCAAATGCAGATCGGATGTCCGTTGTGCCACGCGGTGTTCCAGAATGTCTTTCGCGCGCTCCTGTTCCTCCATCCTTTCGCGCGCCCTGTTGCGACGTTGCGCAATGATGGCTCCAGCAAGGACGAGAAGAAGTAAGGACAAGCCCGCAAGCAAAAGGATGATGAGCGCTTGCGCCCGTGCCGGTCCTGCGGGGGTCAGGTGCAGAATGCGCCAGCCGACCTCGGGTAGCGTTTGCGCGCTGAGCACAAAGTCCTCGCCTTCAATGGATACCAGTTCCAGTCCGTTCGCGAGTGGGGATCGCTGAATATCAAGCTGGAGCAGCTGTGCGAGAGGGTACTGTTGGGTTTCGGCGATGATATTGAAAACCTCACCGCGCAACGGTGACAGCGTTTTGAAATGCCACTCGGTACGATTAGACATGAAAATCACGTCTGAAAGGTCCGTGACGATGATATCGCTGGCGCCACCGCTCCAGGCTTCTTCGAAAGGCCTGACGTCGAACTTCATGGCGATCACACCAAGAATTCGAGTGTTGTCGATGACCGGGGCCGCAAAGAAGTAGCCGCGTTCGCCGCTGGTTGTCCCCATGGCAAAGTATCGGCCAAGCCCTCCTTCAACCGCTTGAACAAAGTAGGGTCGAAAATTGAAATTCCGCCCTACGAACGAGCGTTCCTTTCGATAAGAACTGGCTGCGATCGTCGTGCCGCCAACATCCATCAAGTATAAATCCGACACGCCAAGGCTCATCGCGGTCAGTCGCAGTTGTTCGTTCACAAATGGCAAAAGGCCCTGATTGGTGGGATCTTTCAAAAGGCTTGTGAGAATCGGGCGTTCGGCAATGAGCTTTGGAAGGGGCTGAAACCGCTCAAGCGTGGCGTCAAGACCTTCGACCGCGATTCGAAGGGTGGCTTCGCCCTGTGTTCCCGCACGATTCAAGAAAACCCGTTCGAGCATGGGCAATGTTGCCACGCCGACAGCCAGGCAAACAGCCAAACCGGCCAATCCCTGAAGAATCGCCGGTCGTCGCCCGTTGGAATATGCGCGTGTGGTTCCCATCTTGTCTGTATGCCCGGTCGATTTCTTCTTGCCCAGAGGGGGACTTACGCTGCGTTGCAGAAAAGGCGGTCGCGAATTGTTCGCTATTCCGTCACAATGGCGCCTGTATTTAGGGTTTGATAGAGAATCGTAGTTAATAGCACAGAGCAGCTACGGCAGATTTGCGCCGGTCGGACCGAAGTATCTCTTTCGGAGCATCGGGGCTGAGCCTATAAGACGAGCGTCCGCCGACAGGCATTTTCAGGTGGGCCAACAAACGAATGGATTGGGGCAGCGGACATGGCCTTTGGCGGTTTGTTTTCCACGGATATGGCGATCGACCTCGGGACGGCGAATACTCTTGTCTATGTAAAGGGCAAGGGCATTATTCTGAACGAACCCTCGGTGGTTGCGTATCATGTGAAGGATGGTCAGAAAAAAGTTCTGGCCGTTGGTACGGACGCCAAATTGATGCTTGGCCGGACGCCGGGTTCAATAGAGGCGATCCGCCCGATGCGCGAAGGCGTTATCGCGGATTTTGACGTGGCTGAGGCTATGATCAAGGCGTTCATCCGAAAAGTACACAAGCGCACAACATTTTCGAAGCCGAAGGTGATTGTCTGCGTGCCGCATGGCGCGACACCAGTTGAAAAACGTGCGATCCGGCAGTCGGTGCTTTCGGCTGGCGCGCGACGCGCCGGGCTGATTGCCGAGCCGATTGCGGCGGCTATTGGTGCAGGTATGCCGATCACAGATCCGACGGGTAATATGGTTGTCGATATCGGTGGCGGTACAACCGAGGTTGCTGTCTTGTCGCTTGGTGACATCGTCTATGCGCGTTCTGTGCGTGTGGGTGGCGACCGTATGGACGAGGCGATTATCAGCTATTTGCGGCGTCAACATAACTTGCTGATCGGCGAGCAGACGGCGGAACGGATCAAGACATCAATTGGTACGGCGCGGATGCCCGACGACGGACGCGGGCAGTCGATGCAAATTCGGGGGCGTGATCTGCTGAACGGCGTTCCGAAGGAAACCGAAATCAATCAGGCACAGGTGGCCGAGGCTTTGGCCGAACCCGTGCAACAGATCTGCGAAGCAGTTATGACAGCGTTGGAAGCGACCCCGCCGGACTTGGCGGCAGATATCGTGGATCGCGGCGTGATGCTGACTGGTGGCGGCGCGCTTTTGGGCGAGTTGGATCTGGCGCTGCGCGAGCAGACGGGCCTTGCGGTCAGCGTGGCAGACGAGTCGCTGAACTGCGTGGCAATGGGGACTGGCAAGGCGCTTGAGTACGAGAAACAACTTCGGCACGTAATTGATTACGACAGTTAACACACTCGGGGTTCCGAGTTTCCCACGGATCGTGGTAGTCTCGCGCCCCGGGGGACCGACCAGGAAACGACGTGGCACGCCAAAACGCTTCATCTGAAGACTTTGCACGCCCCCTCCGACGGTTTTTCGTTGGCGGGATCGTTTTGATTCTGTTCGCAGTGTTCGTCCTTTGGCGCATTGACAGTCCCCGGGCGGAGCGCTTTCGCGCGGCCTTGGTGGATGCGGTCGTCCCGCAGATGGATTGGGCATTTGTGCCAGTGACCAAGACCGTTGAATTGGTCGGCGGTGTTCAGTCCTATGCGCGGCTTCAGCAGCAAAACCAGGATTTGCGGCGCGAGTTGCAACAGATGAAGGCCTGGAAAGAGGCGGCCCTGCAATTGGAGCAGGAGAACGCGAAGCTGCTTGATCTGAACAATGTGCGGCTTGATCCGGCTTTGACGGTTGTCACGGGACAGGTGCTGTCGGACAGCGGTTCGCCGTTCCGGCAATCGGTGCTGCTGAACGTGGGTGCCGGGCGCGACGGGATCAAGGACGGTTGGGCGGTTACGGACGGGCTTGGATTGGTTGGTCGGATATCGGGCGTTGGGCAGCGATCCAGCCGGGTTTTGCTTTTGACCGACAGCGCCAGCCGCGTGCCGGTCACGATCCAGCCTTCGGGGCAGCAGGCGATGCTTTCCGGCGACAATTCGGCTTTGCCGGTGCTGGATTTTATCGAACTGCCGGAAGAAGTGCGCCCCGGAGACCGTGTTATTTCGTCAGGGGACGGCGGTGTGTTTCCTGCGGGGCTTTTGGTTGGAAGTGTCGTGCTGGCGCGGGATGGGCGGTTGCGACTGCGTCTTTCTGCTGATTACGAACGTCTGGAGTTTCTGCGGGTATTGAGAAGCCGGCCAGCCGAGCCCATTGGCGGGGATGCGGTTTTGATTGGTCCGCTTTTGCCCGACGCTGTTTCTGCGGCGCCGGTGGCTGAGGTGCAAAGCGATGGCTGAGACCACTCACGCCGGACGCTGGACCTATCGCGGTGTTTTCCTGGCGCTGGCGGCTTTGGTGATTTTTGCCAAGTTGCTGCCGCTTCATCCGGGGCCGGGGCGATTTCCCGGGCCAGACATTCTGATCCTCATGGCCTGTGCGTGGGTGGTTCGGCGTCCTGATTTCCTGCCCGTCGCGATTGTGGTTGCGGTTTTTCTTATGGCGGATCTGCTTTTCATGCGTCCGCCGGGGCTTTGGACGGCGTTGGCTGTGATCGGCACCGAGGCGCTCAGACGGCGTTCAGTTGTTTTGCGAGACGGTGGTTTCTTGTCGGAATGGCTGACGGTTTCGGTGGTGATAACCGCGATGTTCCTTGCAAATGCTTTGGTTCTTACGGTTTTCGTTGTCGAGCAGCCCGGTCTTGGCCTGACGTTAATTCGTCTCATCACGACACTTCTTGTTTACCCGGTTGTGGTCGTTCTTGCAGCGCGCGCTGTAGGGCTTAGAAAGATTGCACCGGGCGAAGTTGACCGTTTGGGACACAGGCAATGAAGAAGTCATCGAAAGAAACTGAGGAAAGCGCGGGCATTGTGACCCGCCGCGGTCTAGTTTTGGCCGGACTTCAGCTTGGGTTCATGTCTGTTCTTGGCCTGCGGATGCGGCAAATGCAGGTCGAAGAGGCCGACAATTACCGGCTTTTGGCGGAAGAGAACCGCGTCAACATGCGGCTTATCCCGCCGTCACGCGGTATCATCTATGACCGCAACGGTGTGCCTATCGCGACGAATACCCAGAATTATCGTATTGTGATTGTGCGCGAAGACGTACCCGACGTGGATGAAACGATCGCAAAGCTGCGTCAGCTTGTGCCTTTGGATGAGGACGAGCTGGAAAAGTCACTGCGCGAGATGTATCGCCGCAGCCCGTTTGTGCCGGTCACGCTTGCAGATCGTTTGTCGTGGGAAGATGTGGCCGAAGTTGCGGTGAATGCGCCCGCACTGCCGGGTGTCACGCCGGATGTTGGTTTGTCGCGTGAGTATCCTCTTGGCGAGGATTTCGCGCATATCGTGGGATACGTTGGTCCGGTCAGCGATTACGATCTGTCCAAACTGCAAAACCCTGATCCATTGCTGCAAATTCCGAAGTTTCAGATCGGGAAAATCGGTGTCGAGACCAAACTTGAGGCAGAGCTGCGCGGACAGGCTGGCACGAAGCGTATCGAGGTAAACGCCGCAGGGCGTGTCATGCGTGAGCTTGGTCGCGAGGAGTATACGCCCGGAACTGATCTTCAGCTGACGATCGACCACGGTCTTCAGAATTTCGCGCAAGCCCGGCTGGCCAAGGAAAGCGCCGGTGCTGTCGTGATGGACATCGAGACGGGTGATTTGCTGGCAATGGCATCGTCGCCGTCTTTTGATCCCGACCTTTTCGTGCGCGGAATTTCGACAAAGAATTATAGTCTGCTGACGGAAAACAAATACCGGCCCTTGTTCAACAAGGCGGTGCAGGGGCTTTATCCCCCCGGCTCGACCTTCAAGATGATGACCGGTCTGGCGGCGTTGCGTCACAACGTGATGGGGCCGGGCGAAACGGTCTGGTGCCCCGGGCACATGAATTTTGGCGGGCGCCGGTTCCATTGCTGGAAGCGTGGCGGGCATGGCTGGGTTGATCTGGACACGGCAATCACCCAGTCGTGCGACGTCTATTTTTATGAGGCGGCAAATCGCACCGGGATAGATAATCTGGCGGCGCTTTGTCACGAGTTCGGGTTGGGTGAGCGATTTGATTTGCCTGTCTCGGCGGTGCGCGAGGGCATTGTGCCTTCCACGAAGTGGAAAGCGCAGGCGCGTGGCGAACGGTGGTTTCCGGGTGAGACCCTGAATACCGCGATCGGACAGGGAGACGTTCTGACATCGCCGCTTCAGCTGGCGGTGATGACGGCGCGGATCGCAAGCGGGAAGGCGGTTATGCCGCGCCTGGTCAAGTCGGTGAACGGTATCGAGAAACCGATAGACGTCGCGGCGCCTTTGAACGTCAATGCGGGGCATCTGCGGATGATCCAGCAGTCGATGTATAACGTCTCGAACGGGCGACGGGGCACGGCGCGGCGGTCACGTATTGTGGCCGAGGGCATGGAGATGGCTGGCAAGACTGGCACAAGCCAGGTTCGCAACATCACGGCGGCCGAACGTGCGCGCGGTGTTGTGCGCAACGACCAGCTTCCGTGGGAGCGACGCGATCACGGTTTGTTTGTCGCCTATGCGCCATTCGACAAACCCAAATACGCGATTTCTCTGATCGTCGAGCATGGTGGCGGCGGATCGAGTGCCGCGGCGCCGCCTGCGCGGGATATTCTGCTTTATGCGCTTTACGGTGATATGCCGCCATTGGATGCCTACCCGAGCGATCAGCGCGAGCGGATCAAGACGATGCTGTCAGAGCTTCCGGTGCGACCGCGCCAGGAACCCTCGGGCACTCCGAGCCGCGCATGAGTTATCTTGAGTATAAGGTCCAGACGGTTCCGTCCGGGGCACGCAAGATACTTCATGCGAACTGGGCGATCGCCTTGTTGCTGACGGCGGTCGCCTGTGTCGGATTCCTGATGCTGACGTCAGTCGCCGGAGGCGATTCCGGGCGTTGGGCAGAGCCTCAGATGAAACGTTTCGCCCTTGGCTTTATGGTAATGCTGGCCGTGGGCATGGTTCCGATTTGGTTTTGGCGCAACATGGCCGGACTGGCCTATCTCGGGGCGCTGGGGCTGCTGGTTCTGGTGGAGTTCTTTGGAACGGTCGGCATGGGTGCGCAGCGCTGGATAGACCTTGGTTTCATGCGGCTTCAGCCTTCGGAAGTCATGAAGATCTCACTGGTGATGAT
>JARFRG010000155.1 GCA_029287375.1 Boseongicola sp.
GCCGCATCGATCGACCCCGTCATGTTATAAAGCATCACGTTCTCAAAGATCAGCACCGGGTCAGGATCACAAAGCGCAGTCCAAAGCATACCGCGCGCATCTTCCACAGTCGCCGGAGTAAGTACCTTGAGCCCAGGAATATGAGCGTACCAACCCTCAAGGCTATGCGAATGCTGTGCGGCAAGCTGTTTGCCTGCCCCCGTCGCCATCCGAATAACCAGCGGCACACCGAACTGTCCGCCGGACATGTGCCGGATTGTTGCGGCCGTATTCATGATCTGATCAAGCGCCAGAAGGCTGAAGTTCACGGTCATCAGCTCCACGATGGGCCGCATGCCATTGGCGGCAGCACCAATCCCTGCCCCCGTGAACCCCGATTCCGAAAGCGGCGTGTCCCGGATCCTGTCCTCGCCAAATTCCTCCATCAATCCCTTGGAAACGGCGTAGCAACCACCATAAGCACCGACGTCTTCGCCCATCAAAAAGACCCGGTCATCGCGTAGCATCGCATCGCGGATACCCTGCTTGACCGCCTCGCGATAGGTAATCTCAACGCGCTCTCCCGAATCCGGGGTCGGCTCAAAATCCGGCGCTTTTCCCAACACATGCGCCGTGAGGTTTTCCACCGGCTCCCACGTTCCGGCCTCGGCAAACGCCACCGCTTCGTCAATTTCTGCGTCTATCTTCGCTTCGATAGCGTCGACATCTTCGGCGTGAATGAGATTATTCTGTAAAAGCCAGCCCTGAAACCGCACGATTGGCCCCTTCTTGCGCCATTCCTCAATTTCAGCCTTGTCGCGATAGAGCTGCGCGTCGAACATCGAATGCGCTCGAAAACGGAACGTCTTGCACTCAAGAAAGACCGGCGCGCCAGTCTCGCGGATGCGCCGGATCGCCTTTCTCGCAGCAGCTTCGACCGCGACCACATCCATGCCGTCCACCTGATGCGCCTCGATCCCGTAGGATGCCGCCTTGACGTGAATGTCTGTCTCGGCCTCGGTCCGCGCGATGGCAGAGCCCATCGCATATCCGTTGTTCTCGCAGACAAAAAGAACCGGCAGGTTCCAAAGCTGGGCAAGGTTCAGCGTTTCGTGAAACTCTCCCTCGGCCACTGCGCCCTCACCGAAAAAACAGGCCGTCACGTGGCTTTCGCCGCGCATCCGGTCGGCTAGTGCAAGCCCCCCCGCCAACGGCAGACCACCGCCAACAATGGCATTGCCGCCGTAAAGATTGGTGTCGGCGTCAAACAGATGCATCGACCCGCCACGACCGCCCGAACAGCCTTCGGACTTGCCATACATTTCGGCCAACACCTTGGTCATCGGCACACCGCGCACCAGTGCATGCCCGTGTTCGCGGTACGTCGCGACAACCTTGTCGTCTCGCGCAAGCACCGGAATGATACCCGCCGCAATCGCCTCTTCCCCATCATAAAGATGAAGGAAACCGCGTATCTTTTCCTGCGTGTAGACCTCGGCGCACTTGTCCTCGAAACGGCGAATGCGGATCATATGCTCCAAAAGTGAAAGCACATGTTCCCGGTTCAGCTTTGGCTTATCAATTGTGCTCATGTCTCATCCGTCTCCAATGTCGAAATGTCACCTTCAGGAAGTCCAAGCTCCCGCGCCTTCAACAAACGCCGCATGATCTTTCCCGATCTCGTTTTTGGAAGCGTGTTGCGGAAATGGATGGCGCGCGGCGCAACCGCCGGCCCAAGCTTCTTTCTGGCGTGGGCGCGAATGTCGCGCTCCAGTTCCTCGGACCACTCGAAACCGGGGTTGAGACTGACATAGGCCTTCACAACTTCGCCCGCAGTCTCGTCCGGCACTCCGATCACACCGGCCTCAGCAACGGCTGGGTGTTCGATCAACGCACTTTCCACTTCGAATGGGCCGATCAGATGACCAGAAGTCTTGATCAGATCATCCGCGCGCCCGACGAACCAGAAATAGCCGTCCTTGTCCTTCGTCGCGAGGTCACCCGACAGATACCAGCCATCGACAAAGCACTTGTCGTAACGCGCCTGCTCATGAAGGTAAGCGCGCATCATCGAAGGCCATCCCGGCCGCAGCGCCAGCTCGCCCGTCTCATCGGTGCCAAGTTCTGTCAGCTTCCCATCGTCCAGCTTGACGATACCCGCCGTAACTCCGGGCATCGGCTTGCCCATCGATCCGGGCTTTACCTCCATATCAGCCCGGTTCGCGATCATGATCCCTCCGGTTTCGGTCTGCCACCAGTTGTCGTGGAAGGGACGTCCAAAGACCTTCTCGCTCCAAACCACAGCTTCAGGATTGAGGGGTTCGCCGACGCTTGCGAGAAATTTCAGAGAAGAGAAATCAAATGGCCTGGCCGCGTCTTGCCCAGCGCGCATCATCATTCGAATAGCAGTCGGCGCGGAATACCAGACCTCGACCTTTTCGCGCTCGATCACGCCGTACCAACGCTCGATGTCGAACTCTGCCTCATCGACGATCATCGTTACGCGGTTCACCAATGGTGAAATAATCCCGTAAGAGGTACCCGTGACCCAGCCGGGGTCGGCCGTACACCAATAAATCGTCCCGGGGGTCAGTCCCAACGCCTTGCGGCCGGAAAATGCATGGTAAAGCACGGCATTATGCACATGCACCGCGCCTTTCGGCTTGCCCGTCGTTCCGGATGTGAAATGGATCAGGGCCGGGTCTTCGGGATCAGTCCGCACCGTCTCGAATTCTGGCGACGCCGCACGCAGTGCAGTCCCCAGCGCGACACAGCCCTCGGGCGCTTCTTCGCCTTCGATCAGCACAAGCTCAAGCGACGGCAACTCATGCCGCCACTTCGCGATCTTGCGCTTGTAGATCGAGGCGGTCGTGACAAGAACCTTCGCTGCACCTATTTCCATCCGCGTCTGGATCGGCTCAGGCCCGAAGGCCGAAAAAAGCGGTGAAAACACAAGCCCCGCCTTCAAAGTGCCAAGAGCGCAGGCATACAACTCCGGTACCCGTCCCATCAGCGCAAACAGACTATCGCCCTTGCCAAGTCCGTGGCTGGACAGAATATTTGCGAACCGCGCCGCAAGGTCTGTCATGTCACTATAAGTAAGGTCGCGACGGTCGCCGGATTTCCCCAGCCACCGCAAAGCCACCTGATCCCCAAAGCCAGCGATCACGTGACGATCCAGCGCCTCGTGCGCGATATTCAAAGCATCGCCAAACCCATCGACCATGCCCCGTGCTTCAGCCCAGTTCGCGTCAGTGCTGGTTTCATGCATGACAAATCCCTCCTCGCCACCGCAATCGACGCAGAGAATGACCCGCCGGGTCATGACAAATATCAATGCAAAGGAATTTTGGTCGATATTCCGGTCTGGCTGAGATTCTTAGCGATGTTCAGGAAACCTCGACTTCAAGGCCGATGGTTCAGGTCAAGCGAAGTCAATTGCAGCGGCAGCCCTGTTTGCAAAGCGCTCCGCCGCCCAATCGCTGGGTCAGTGCGCACAGTCTTTGCAAAACGGTGTGTCTGGCAAAAGCGCCAGCCGCGCTTCGAGAATACTATTCCCGCACACTTGGCATTCACCGTAAGTGCCATTCTCAATGCGCACCAAAGCAGCGTCGATACGGCTTAACTCCGCCATTTCGGCGTGACCAAGGCTTTCCAGAACCTGATCACCCTGCCGCTCCGAAGCTCGATCCTCCCAGTCCTTGGAAGGCGTTTCGTCGAGAGTGTTGTCCAGATCAGTCAAATGACCCGTCAGTTCTCTTCGGCGGTTCACGAGCAAGTTCTTTTGTGTTTCCAAGTCCATTTGGATTCTCCTGCAATCTCTTCGCATTGTTTCATCTTACCAAGAAAAGAGCTTTGATATGTGTCAGCTACTTGCAGGCTTTGTTGATTATTTCAGACAACGGAATGGCCACAGATTTTGTGCGAAAGCCTGTGCTAAAATGAGGAGAAACGGGGATGCTCAATCTCGGCCAAACCTCGGTCACGAACCTCTCGCGCTGGAAAAACGGTTAAACATCGACGAGAAACCCGCGATCAATTTTGCTGCAGCCGATCATCCCGATGATATAATGCATTCAGGACGACGAGGTGTCGCAGAGCGGCGTGGGCCTTGTTTTAAAGGCACGGTATGGTTGAACGAATATCTGGCAAACTGCGGCAAAAATGGACGGCTGTGATCCGTTGGGTTCAAATCCATGTTCCAATTGGTCTACGAACGGTTCTTGGGTTGCTGCTCGTTGTCGGCGGAATATTTGGATTTTTGCCGATACTCGGCTTTTGGATGATTCCACTTGGCATTGCCGTTGTCGCAATTGATCTAAAGGCTCTTTTTAGCCTGTTTGGACGGAAATAACTTCTGATCAGCGCAACAAAGCCAAACGCTGCTAATGCCAGCCGTACTTTTTTGCCGGGCCTGTCGTGTTCTCGGACTACGATGCGCCCGCAAAGCCGGATACGCTATGGCCGATTGCCCTGAGACGCAGGCAAATCGTGGCATATCTGGCGTCGTCAACCATTGAGACGCGTCAACAGAGTTTGGTTCCAGAGCGTCGCGAATAACTGGTGATATGTGCTGCCGCCGCAAATGATGGACCGGGACAGACCCATCAATTACTCACTAAGCAACCACACCCAGCGGCAACACATCTCATAAATGATATCTATTTTTAAACTTTCAAGCGTTTCGACCATACCGACAGGGCGACACAACGACACAGCCGACAGGAAAAGACCGTCAATCAGGTCAACGCCCCAGGCCTAATCCTCAACCACAGGTCACAACCCCTTTTGGCGGTCGATATCTAAAAAGCGTTTTGCACGGACCTGCAAATCAGGTTGTTGCGGTTGCTTCTGTAGGGCTTTGGACTGTGGTTGCGGTCGCTCAGCTGACTCCATCCGGGCATACCGTAAAAACTTGGTCGAACGTCTGACAACGCGTGTTCTGTCTATGATATGTTTGCTCATGCTGGCCTCCATTGGCTCCCAACGTCATAGCACATTCGGTCCGTTTTCGCAGCAAGAGATGTCGTATGATGCAAGCGGACGCCATCAATTGCGCTTGAAACCCGCCTCTCGACCACAAAATCCAGGTAGCGGATATAGCCGCTGCAAGCGTTGATTCTGTAAGACTGCGACAGACCCAAAGCGGGTTGAATTGGACGACGATCCCGACGCTGCAAACAGGTTCAGGGCTTACGAAAATAAGGTGGCGATCCCACGAGGACTCGAACCCCGAACCTGCTGATTAGAAGTCAGCTGCTCTATCCAGTTGAGCTATGGGACCGCTGAATGCGTTATTGGCCTTCCGATTTCCCAATGGCAACCCTGTTGCACTGGAATGAACACCGGGTTAGGACATTGAACACCGTTCAGGAATGTAAATGATGGCCCGAGATACCCCCCAGAAACGCGATGCCCTTCGCGAAACGCTGACCGACCTCGCCGAAGCGCATGTGCGCTCCGACGGTTTGGCTTCGTTGCGCGCCCGCACGTTGGCCAAAGAAGCAGGCTGCGCCGTGGGTGCGATCTACAATGTGTTCGACGATATGACTGGCCTGACGCTTGCCGTGAACGGCCGCACATTTCGCCGCCTTGGCGCGCATGTCTCGGACGCGGTGGCCCAAAAATCTGACGCAAGCCCCACAGACCGTCTGATTGCAATGGCCGTCGCTTATCTTGGATTTGCGAGCGAAAACCCGCACCTTTGGCGCAGCTTGTTCGATGTTGAAATGTCCAATGACCGCGATGTACCCGCGTGGTATCTAGAAGAACTGGGTCGCCTCTTTTCGATCATCGCGGCCCCATTGAAAGAACTTCACCCCAACCCGGCCCCCGGTGAAATCGACCTGATGACCCGCGCTCTATTCTCATCCGTCCACGGGATTGTACTTCTGGGCCTCGAGAACCGCATTTCCGCCGTCCCAAAGGATCGGCTTGAAGGTATGATTGAATATTTGCTAACGCGCGTCAGCGCCCCATAGACCGACTCAGTGGGTCCAGGCACCGCGCCGATCCGTCGCAAAATTTTCCGCATAGCCGCGCGCCCGCACATTTGGTTTGCGCGGTTTGGGATCAATAACAACCGCGTCAATTCCGCGATCTTTGGCATAATCCACAGCCGCCTCTTTCGTCGCAAACCGCATCCGGACTTGCGCCTGCGTGTCGCTCGAAGACGTCCAGCCCATCAAAGGATCCACTTCGCGGGCCGTGTCATTCACATATTCCAATACCCAGTCGTGGGTCTTTGCCTGTCCCGAGGACATGGCCGACTTTGCCGGTTTGAAGATGCGCGCTGTCATGACGGGTTCCCTTTTCGCTCAATGATCTATCGCCAATTGGCGGCTCTGATGCAAGGGGGGTGAGAAGGCATCAGATGAGCGCCAGCCGGGGCACGGGGAGCGAGGGGTGGGTATATCGTGATACCGGCCGGCAACTCGTTCTGCTGCTTAGAAGCACAAACTTACACGATATGCGTGAGGTAACAACATAAATATCGCTTTTAGGTTGTATTTCGAGATAACCCACTGCTTTGAAACATATCTGTCGAAATGTCAGCATCGTGCCAGTTGCGACAATCAACACCTTGAACCGGAACAAAAGAAGATCAAATCTGATGGACCGAAAGGAATCACCCATGTCCGCCGATCCGATCCTCCAATCACCCGCCCCAGACGTCACGCACCGCGAGAAACTCGAAGGCGGACGTGCGCTTGTGATGCACTCTGATTTCAGCCCTGCGGGTGATCAACCAACCGCAATACGCGACCTTTCCGGCGGCATCCGGGACGGCGAACAAAACCAGGTTCTTCTTGGCGCGACCGGTACCGGCAAGACCTATACAATGGCGAAAGTCATTGAAGAAACGCAACGCCCCGCGATCATCCTTGCCCCCAACAAAACACTCGCCGCTCAACTATACGGCGAATTCAAAGGCTTCTTTCCCGACAACGCCGTCGAATATTTCGTCAGCTTCTATGAGTACTATCAACCCGAAGCCTACGTTGCGCGCTCGGACACCTACATCGAAAAAGAAAGCCAGATTAACGACCAGATCGACCGGATGCGCCACTCCGCCACCCGCGCGCTTCTGGAACGCGACGACGTGATCATCGTCGCGTCCGTGTCGTGCATTTACGGCATCGGCTCGGTCGAAACTTACGGCGCGATGACGCAGGAACTCATCGCCGGGCAAGACTACGATCAGCGCAAAGTCATGGCCGACCTCATTGCACAACAATACAAACGCAACGATCAGGCCTTCCAGCGCGGCACCTTCCGCGTCCGGGGTGACAGCCTTGAAATCTGGCCCGCCCACCTCGACAGCCGCGCGTGGCGCCTGTCCTTTTTCGGCGAGGAACTAGAAAGCATCGTCGAATTCGACAGCCTCACCGGCGAGAAAACCGGGTCGATGGACAAGGTCCGCGTCTACGCCAACTCGCACTACGTCACGCCGAAACCAACGCTCAAACAGGCGATCGAAAGCATCAAGGCGGAACTCAAACTCCGCCTCGCGCAACTGGTCGACGAAGGCAAACTGCTCGAGGCCCAACGCCTAGAGCAGCGCTGCAACTTTGATGTGGAAATGCTCGAAGCCACTGGCCACTGCAACGGCATCGAAAATTACTCGCGCTACCTCACGGGTCGCGCACCGGGAGAGCCGCCCCCCACCCTGTTCGAATTTATCCCCGACAACGCCATCGTTTTCGCGGATGAATCCCACGTCTCGGTTCCGCAGATCGGCGGCATGTATAAAGGCGACTACCGCCGCAAATTCACGCTGGCCGAACACGGCTTCCGCCTGCCGTCCTGCATGGACAACCGCCCCCTCAAATTCGAGGAATGGGACGCCATGCGCCCGCAATCCATCTTCGTCTCGGCCACCCCGTCCGCATGGGAGCTGGAACAGGCCGGCGGCGTCTTCACCGAACAGGTCATCCGCCCCACCGGTCTTCTTGACCCCATGGTCGAAATCCGACCTGTCGGCATGCAGGTCGACGACCTTCTCGACGAAGTCCGCAAAGTCACCGCCGACGGCTTCCGTACGCTGGTCACCAC
>JARFRG010000022.1 GCA_029287375.1 Boseongicola sp.
AAAATCTGGCAATCACGGCGCACACGGCCGATGCCACGCAGCGACGCAGCGCGGAACTGGTCCAAATCCACAGCGTGCGAGCAGGAACACAAGGTCAGTGTCCCATTCGGCGCTACCAGCAGTGACGCCAGACGCGCCACCTTTTCGTAAGCCCGCATTCCTGCGTCGCGGGCTTGTTTGTGCGGGGCAAAGGCTGGCGGATCACAAATAACGGTCTCGAATGTACGACCCTCGTCAGCAAGCGCGCTCATCACTTCGAATGCGTCCCCAACTTTGGTATCAAAGCGATCGACCATTCCGGACGCTTTGGCCCCAGCCCATGCCAAAGTGAGCGCAGCTTTTGAACCATCGACCGCTAGGGCCGATTTTGCCCCTCCCGCCAATGCAGCAAGGGCAAAGCCGCCTACATGCGAAAACACGTCTAAAACATCCGTGTCCCTCGCAAGGCTTGCAACAAAAGCATGGTTAGGACGTTGGTCGTAGAATAATCCCGTCTTCTGCCCACCCAAAAGGTCGGCCATATAAGTCGCGCCATTCATCAAGACCGGAATAGGAGCGTCCAGCGCGCCTCGGATCACACCGGAGGCATCATCCAGACCCTCAAGAACCCGCGACCGACCCGAACCATTTTTGACAACAACCGAAACGCCCGTAATCGCCATCAATGCATCGGCAAAGTCTTCAACACGCGCGTCGGCCCAGGCTGCATTGGGCTGGATAACGGCTGCATCGCCAAAGCGATCCACAATGACGCCCGGTAGCCCATCGGCTTCGGCGTGGACCAATCTGTAGAACGGCTGATCAAATAAACGCTCGCGCGTTGCAAACGCACGCGCCAACTTCGCGTCAATCCAATCTCGGTTTATGAGGGCAGCCGGGTCGCGATCAAGGACGCGCGCAAATATCTTCGAGTTGGGATTGACCGCGACAGTGGCGAGCGGGCTTCGCTCGTTATCTTCAAGGCGCGCTATGCCCCCCGGGGTAAGCGCGCGCGTGCGTCGGTCCGTCACAAGCTCATTGTCATAGACCCAAGGAAATCCACGCCGAATTTTGCGTGCATCTGATTTGGGCATTAGGCGGATAACGGGGTGTTCTGTGTTCATGTCGCCCCCCTTAGCGGGAACGAACCGGGACGAAAAGACTTCAGCGCGCTTTGCGACCTTTTAGCAAAGACCGTACCCAGTTTGCGCGCAAGCGACGCGCTTGCAGTTCGATTGCCATCTCGTCAATCGCGTGATTTTGGAATTCATATGCCATCGGTTTTCCTTTGTTCGACGTTGAATTACACCTAATCCTGAAGAATGAGGAACAAAACCACCAAGTCGGCAAAGCCGCCATGCACCTGTCGCATGGCACTTTCTAGGGCGGTCAAATCATATTGTTAGCGTTAACAATTGATGTTATGAGGCGATGTATCTGCATTGAGAGGATCCGATATGACATTAAATGATACAGTGCATCGCGTGACCAAGCGCGTCATCGCGCGTTCTGAGCAGTCACGTGGATCGTACCTGGACAAGATTGCGCGCGCGCAGGACGGTGGCGTGAAACGCGCGCATCTGACATGTGGCAATCAAGCCCACGCCTATGCCGCAATGGGAGACGACAAGTCTGCCTTGATCGCCGAGAATGCACCCAATATCGGAATTGTCACGGCCTATAATGATATGCTGTCGGCGCATCAGCCGTTCAAGGATTATCCAGACCAGATCAAAGAAGCCGCGCGTTCAGTTGGTGCGACCGCACAAGTCGCAGGCGGCGTGCCAGCGATGTGTGATGGCGTCACGCAGGGCCAGACCGGGATGGAGCTTAGCCTGTTTTCGCGCGATGTGATTGCTCTGGCCGCAGGCGTCGCCCTGAGCCACAACACGTTCGACGCCGCCATGTATCTTGGCGTGTGCGACAAGATTGTCCCCGGATTGGTCATCGCCGCGGCGACGTTCGGTCACATCCCCAGCGTCTTTGTGCCGGCGGGTCCGATGACGTCGGGTTTACCAAACGACGAGAAGGCCAAAGTCAGACAGCAGTTTGCCGCAGGCGAAGTCGGGCGGGACAAGCTTATGGAGGCAGAAATGGCCTCGTATCATGGCCCCGGCACCTGCACGTTCTACGGAACGGCAAACTCGAATCAGATGCTGATGGAGTTCATGGGGCTACATCTTCCGGGCTCAAGTTTCGTCAATCCCGGCACGCCGCTGCGCAATGCCTTGACGATCGAGGCGACAAGACGTGCAATCGCCATTACCGCCCAGGGTAACGACTATCGACCGACGTCTGATATTTTGGACGAAAAGGCATTTGTGAATGGCATTGTTGGGCTGATGGCAACTGGGGGATCCACAAATCTTGTGATCCACTTACCTGCAATGGCGCGCGCTGCTGGCGTGATCCTTGATATCGAAGACTTCAACGATCTGTCGGCGGCAACACCTCAGATGGCGAAAGTCTATCCGAATGGCCTTGCCGATGTGAACCATTTCCATGCAGCAGGTGGTCTTGCCTATTTGATTGGGGATCTGCTTGATGAGGGTCTGCTTCATCCAGATACCAGCACAATCGCCGGTGACGGACTTGCCCACTATGCAAGCGAGCCAACGCTTAAGGACGGCGCGATCACCTGGGTTGACGGCCCGAAGAAAAGTCTGAATGAAAAGATCGTGCGCCCTGCACGTGATCCGTTTCAGTCAAGCGGTGGTCTGCGCGAATTAAAGGGTAATCTTGGGCGTTCTGTAATGAAAGTTTCGGCCGTTGCCGCCGAAAATCAGATTATCGAGGCCCCTGCCCGCATTTTCGAAACCCAGGATGCGGTGAAGGCAGCCTTCAAAGCTGGTGAGTTCACGTCGGACACAGTGGTGGTTGTGCGCTTTCAGGGACCAAAAGCGAACGGTATGCCCGAGTTGCATTCACTGACCCCGATTTTGTCAGTTTTGCTATCGCGCGGCCTGAAGGTCGCGCTTGTCACCGATGGGCGCATGTCAGGCGCAAGCGGCAAGGTGCCATCTGCGATCCACCTGTCCCCTGAAGGGGCTGATGGCGGACCGATTGCGAACTTGCGGGACGGCGATGTAGTGCGCGTTGACGCGACCACCGGCACCGTGGCATGCCTTGAACCTGACTTTGAAACCCGAACGCCAGTCGTGCCGGACCTCAGCGGAAATCAAGAGGGTTTAGGACGCGAATTATTCACCGCATTCAGGGATCGTTGTGGTCTGGCCGCCGACGGTGCCGGAACGGTGGTCTAGAACTGCCCAAATATCAGCCACTATAGTGCCCGAGCACTCTTGGCGCATTCTGAACGGAGATACGAAATGACACCAAACGAAAGCAGTCGCCAGGCCGCCGAAATCTGCCAGCTTGCCCCGGTCGTGCCGGTCCTTGTCGTTGAGGATGCGTCGTTGGCGGGCGATCTGGCACTGGCGCTTGTGACGGGTGGCCTGCCTGCTTTGGAAGTGACATTGCGCACGCCTGCCGCTTTGGACGTGATCCGCGAAATGGCCAAAATCGAGGGCGGCGTCGTTGGCGCGGGAACGCTACTCACACCAGACGACGTGATTGCTGCAAAAGATGCAGGTGCTCTGTTTGGTGTGACCCCCGGAACAACCGACCGGATGATTGATGCGGCCCTTGACGCAGAGCTGCCGCTTTTGCCGGGTGCGGCAACTGCGACAGAAGCGCTCCGTTTGTTTGAGCGCGGCTTTTTTGTCCAAAAATTCTTTCCGGCCGAAGCCTCTGGCGGCGTCCCTGCGCTCAAGGCTATTGGCGGTCCGATGCCGCAGATACGGTTTTGCCCAACAGGAGGCGTGAGCCTCTCCAATGCGCCCGCCTATCTGGGTCTTGCCAATACAATCTGTGTGGGCGGATCGTGGGTTGCGCCGAAAGATGCGGTTGAGCAGCACGATTGGGCGAAAATCACCGACCTTGCCGCAGAAGCTGCGCGCTTGACGCGCTAGGGGCGCCGTCCCGACGCGCCACCTCTGCGCCCCCGGCGTTCAGGCGCGGTAAGTGCTGCCTTGAGGACTGTCGTCATTGGGTGATTTGGGTATTCTGCACCGAAGCGCCCCAAGAGTTTGCGCACCAAGTCGCTGCTATCTTGGCCCACAGGCACTCCAATCGCCCAATCCAGAAAGATAGAGCGGCACTCGGGATCGCCTATGCCGTCTATTCGGTAGCTTTCGTAGATCAGTCCGCGCGGGTCGGCAGGATCATCTTGTCTTGGCATGGCGGTCGCTTTCAGCCGATGGAACTGTCAATCTTGTGTGTCAGAAGTGATCGGACCGATACACTTGTCAATAAGACATGCCACATCGACCGCAACTTCGGACATTTTCATTTGTAGCATTTCGATACTATTCAGCCCGGAATCCCTGAGCAAAAATGCCCCCGCCCCGGACCCAATTCCTTCCGGCTTGATCGGATCTTTTGAAATCAGTCGTAGCGCCAACTGGACCCGCCAATAGAGACAGGCCGTGTCCCATAGTCGATCCGATTCTTCCTGGCTTAAACCAAATTCCGCCCCCGCCGCTTTCAACTGCTGCGAAAGACGCCTGCTTCGTGATTTCGACAGCAAAGCTCCGGTCTGTGCGAAAAGTTCGATATCCTGAAGTCCACCCGGACCTGCTTTGATATCGAGCGTATCCGTTGCAGGTTTTGCGATCGCGAGCCTTCTGCGCATATCAGCCACATCCGCAAGAACCAGTGCGCGATCACGGGGCTCTGCCAGCAAGCGGTCGCGAAACTCTGAAATCTCGGCGTTAAGAGTATCGTTTCCAGCGATAACGCGGGCGCGCGTCAAGGCAAGATGCTCCCAGGTCCAGGCTTCTGTGGTCTGATAATTCTGAAACGAGTCAAAGCTGGTTGCAACCGGACCCTGCCGACCGGATGGACGCAGCCGCATATCAACTTCGTAAAGTCGCCCTTCGGCAGTCGGGGCCGAAATGGCGGTCACCAAAGCCTGTGTGAGCCGCGCATAATAGGGACGCGTCGCCAGCGGTCTTCGCCCGTCTGAAGTGTCCACGCCTGCCGCGTCATAGACCACGATCAGATCAAGATCCGAGGCGGCGTTCAGACGCTCCGCCCCGAGAGAGCCCATTGCAATGACCACGGCGCCACGCCCCGGAGGCGGACCGTGCTTTTTGCCAAAGTCTTCAACAACGCAGGGCCAAAGCGCACGGACTGCAGCACCAGCAAGGTCGGCATACTGTTGCCCCGCGGTCGCGGCATCGATGATCGCCCGGAGGTGATGCACACCGATACGAAAATGCCATTCCCGCGCCCAGACGCGCGCCCGGTCAAGTCGCGCTTCGTAGTCATCCAGCGCGGCAAGTTCTTGCGACAACATGTCAGTCAAAGCATCCGCCCCAGGCCATGACGCAAAAAAGCCACCGCCAATCACTGCGTCGAAAACACCTGAATTCTTTGCTAAATATTGCGCAAGACCCGGTGCGGTATCGACGATATCAATCACCAGATCCAGAAGTTGCGGGTTGGCCTCGAAAAGGGAGAACAATTGCACTCCAGACGGCAAGCCCGAGAGAAAGCCGTCGAAATGAAGCAAAGCTTCTTCGGGACGCGTTGTCGCCGAGAGCCGATCAAGCAACACAGGTTCCATCCGCTTGAAGATCTCAACAGCCCGTGGCGAGCGCAAAGCAGGATACCCCCGCCAGCGAGATATGATATCAGCGTTCAGTTCTTCGTGTTTAAGTTCAGTCGTAGATTCTGCCCTAGACAGTCCCGGAGCAAAAAAACCTTCGGTTAAGCCGTGGACGCGCTCGAACATCTCTTTCAATGAATGCGCATAGGTGTCAGGGCTTTCGCCCGCCAAACTGGCGAGGCGATTGAATTCGTCTTGCGTGGTTGGAAGTGTGTGGGTTTGCTGGTCTGCAACCATCTGGACGCGATGCTCGGCCTCGCGCAATGCCCGGTAGTCCTGCGTCAATTGTTGGGCTTCGTCTTGCGTTACCCAGTTTTTCTCAGCCAGCACCGCCAAAGCCCCCACGGTGTCCCGCAAACGCAGCTCAGGATCCCGCCCGCCCGCAATCAATTGCCGGGTTTGTGTGAAAAATTCAATCTCGCGAATTCCACCCTGGCCAAGCTTAAGATTGTGCCCGAGATGGCTGGGCGCTTTGTGCAGGCCTTTGTGGTCGCGGATGCGCAGACGCATATCGTGGGCGTCCTGGATCGCGGCGAAATCCAGATGTCGCCTCCAAACAAAAGGTGTAAGTCCCTCAAGGAAGCGCTGACCGGCTTCGCAGTCCCCTGCAACGGCATTGGCCTTGATATAAGCCGCGCGTTCCCAAGTGCGGCCGAAAGATTCGTAGTAGCGTTCAGCAGCCTCCATTGAAATCGCAACGGGCGTTACTGACGCGTCCGGGCGCAGACGCAAATCGGTGCGAAACACATACCCATCCGCAGTGCGTTCGCTGAGCGTCTGCGTCATTCGGCGGATGGCGCGTACGAAACTTGATCGCGCATCGGCGTAGTCGTTTGGGTCAAATCGTGTTTCATCGAAGAGGCAGATCAGGTCGATGTCTGAGCTGTA
>JARFRG010000044.1 GCA_029287375.1 Boseongicola sp.
TCGACGTTCTCACTTTATTTTCCGGCGCATTTGAAAAGCGAGCAGGTTGACGAAATTGCGCCGGTGGCTCTTCCGCGTGGGACCGCGGTACAGGGCGACGGCATTGTGCTTTTGGTTGAGGACGAAGCCCCCGTGCGCGCGTTTGCGTCGCGCGCGTTGCGGATGCGGGGATATACAGTTCTTGAGGCTGAGAACGCAGAAGTGGCTCTTGAGATTTTGACAGACTCTGATCTGAAGATTGATGTCTTTGTGACCGACGTCATCATGCCCGGTCTCGATGGCCCGACCTGGGTCAAACAAGCGCTTGAAAGCCGACCCGACACGCGGGTGGTTTTCGTGTCTGGCTATGCCGAAGAAAGCCTTGCCGAAAACCAGATGCGGGTTCCGAATTCGGTTTTCCTGCCAAAACCGTTCTCGCTTAATCAATTGACCAACGTGGTCCATAACCAAATGCAGTGAACCCTGCATGGATCGCGACTTTGTAACCTATCCTTAATCTCTAGATTGGATACAACTTGAATAAAGTTGTTGAAATGTTCTCTCTTTGGTCTCATACACGCAAATAAGAACAAGAAGAGAACATGAGCATCGTTGCCGCGCCTGCGCGGCTGTGAAATAAGGATACAGGATCAATGGCAGCGGCAGAACTTCTTAAGATGACAGACAAGAAAGCAAGCGACAAAGCGAAGGCGCTCGATTCTGCATTGGCGCAGATCGAACGGCAGTTCGGCAAGGGCTCGATCATGAAGCTTGGGGGCGAAAACGCTTTCCCCGAAATCGAATCGACGTCCACCGGGTCGCTGGGTCTCGACATTGCCTTGGGCATTGGTGGTTTACCAAAGGGACGGATCATCGAGATTTACGGACCAGAATCGTCCGGTAAGACAACCCTGACGCTGCACAGTGTGGCGGAAGAACAGAAAAAAGGCGGTGTATGCGCCTTTGTTGATGCCGAGCACGCTCTTGATCCGCAGTACGCTAAAAAGCTGGGTGTGAACCTTGATGAATTGTTGATCTCGCAGCCAGACACGGGTGAGCAGGCGCTTGAGATTGTCGATACGCTTGTACGCTCGGGCGCAGTCAGCCTGGTGGTTATCGATTCGGTCGCGGCTCTGACACCAAAGTCCGAGTTGGAAGGCGACATGGGCGATGCGTCTGTTGGCGTTCATGCCCGTCTGATGAGCCAGGCCATGCGCAAGCTGACCGGTTCGATTTCGCGCTCGCAGTGTATGGTCATTTTCATCAACCAGATCAGGATGAAAATCGGCGTGATGTTCGGATCGCCTGAAACCACGACTGGTGGCAACGCTCTTAAGTTTTATTCTTCGGTCCGCCTCGATATTCGACGCATTGGCGCGATCAAAGATCGGGACGAAGTCGTCGGCAATGCCACCCGCGTGAAGGTCGTCAAGAATAAGGTTGCACCGCCTTTCAAGCAGGTCGAATTCGACATCATGTACGGTGAGGGCATTTCCAAGAACGGCGAAATTCTGGATCTTGGCGTCAAGGCCGGGATCGTCGAGAAATCCGGTTCATGGTTCAGCTATGGTGACGAGCGCATTGGACAGGGCCGTGAGAATGCGAAGGTATTCTTGCGGGAGAACCCTGATATCGCCTGGGCAATCGAGGACCAGATTCGCGCGGCACATGGTCTGGACTTTGACGACCCCAAAGTTGCGCCAGCCATTGCTAAAGATGACGATGACGGCTTGATCGAGGCTTAATTTCACAGATCTTTTCCGAGAAGGCCGTCGCAATCGCGGCGGCCTTTTTGATTTGGGCGAAATATCTCGGGGATCAGTCGGGCGGCGACAGGAGAACAGTTGAGCCAATCGCCACATGTCCAGGATGCGTGACCTCGGCGTAGACACCACCATGTCCGCGCACTGCCGAATAACCGCCCGGACCAAAAGTCTCTTCCATCCGAGAGCATGGCGGGCAGGGGCCGTGGACGAACAAACGACAGGTTCCCACAGAAATCTCGCGTCCCCGCAAAGCCACAAGGTTAATTCCGGAAACCACGAGATTACGACGCAACGGTCGTGCATCTGAAAGTTTTTGCCCTAAAAGCGCAGCGATGACGGCGAGATGTTCGGCCTGAAAAAGCGTTACGGCCCGCTTTCCTTTGCGACCGTGATCGCCAACGAGACCGTCCTCGGTGACATCGACGTCTGTGACGCTGGAGACCGTCTCACGCCGCTGCGCACGCGTGTAGATGCATTGAACCTGACCTGCGGCCGCGTGGCGCGCCATCATCTCGCCCAAGGGACCGCCGATCAACGCCGAGGTCATTCGGTGGTTTCGACCACCATGACTTCGCGCGTTGACGCCATTTTCGCAATTTCTACCGCATCCTGATAGCGTGGGTCATTGTAGGCAGCCTGTGCCGCGTCAACACTTGGAAAACGTGCAACGACGTTGCGGCGGCGTTCATTGCCTTCAAACTGGATGAAACGTCCACCACGCGCAATGAATTGCCCCCCGTGCTCGGGGATCACAACTGAGGCCACCTTGATGTATTCGGCATATTTGTCTTCATCAGTCACATCGACATGTGCAATCCAAAGTGCGCCCATTTAACTCTCCAAAATCTGTTTTGCGGCCGTCAGGGCCGCTTCTGCATTGGTGGCCGACGGTCCACCACCCTGTGCCATATCGGCCCGGCCCCCACCGCCTTTGCCACCCAGTTCGCCAACTGCGGCGCGCACAAGTTCAACGGCAGATATCCGATCCACAAGATCGCTGGTCACACCTGCCGCGACGGCCGCCTTGCCACCTGTGTCGGCGATAAGAACGACGACGCCAGAGCCGAGCCGTGCTTTGTGATCGTCAATTAGCGGCGGCAAGTCCTTGCCGGACACGCCCGTTAGCACCTGGGCGTGAATGGATACGCCGTTCACAATCTCGGCGGTGTCAGTCGTTGTGCTGCCACCCATCGCAACCTGACGACGCAGGTCGTCCACTTCGGCTGTTAAGGCTTTGCGCTCGTCTTGAAGGGCTTTGACGCGATCCATCACGTCGCCCGGTTGTGCCTTCAGCGCTGCGGCCACCGTGTTCAAACGCTGGTCCTGTTCGCTGAGGTGGCGGAACGCGGCCTCGCCGGTAAGCGCTTCGATGCGACGCACTCCGGCAGCGGATGCGCTGTCGCCAAGCGTCACAAAGACCCCAATGTCGCCTGTGCGCTGCACGTGCGTGCCGCCACAGAGTTCAAGCGAGTATGTGTTACCGTCCATGCCTTTGCCGGTGTCGGCGCGCCCCATTGAGACAACACGCACCTCATCCCCGTACTTTTCGCCAAACAGGGCCTGTGCGCCGATCCCCCGTGCATCGTCGGGGGTCATAATGCGCGTCTCGACGGGCGCATTTTGGCGGATGAACGTGTTCACTTCAGCCTCAATGCGGCGCAACTCGTCTGTGGTGAGGGCCTTGTTGTGGCTGAAATCAAATCGCAATCGGTCAGGCGCGTTCAATGATCCACGTTGCGCCACGTGATCGCCCAAAGCTTGCCGGAGCGCTTCATGAAGAAGGTGCGTGCCGGAATGGTTGGCGCGGATTGCGGTGCGTCTGGAATGGTCGACCTCAAGCTGCACGGCATCACCCACTTTAAGAACGCCGGTTTCTACGTTGAAATCATGCGCAAAAAGAGCGCCGCCTGCAAAGCGTTGTGTGTCTCTGACGGGTCCGCCGTGATCATGGTGTTCAAGATTGCGCAGTTGCCCGAGATCGCCGACCTGACCTCCGCTCTCCGCGTAAAACGGCGTCTGGTTTACAACGATCCAGCCACGTTCACCTTCCGCAAGCGCATCAACGCTGTCAGTGCCGCTGACAATGGCCAGCACCTGACCTTCGGCCAGTTCGGTGTCGTAGCCAAGAAATTCAGTCGCACCAAATCGTTCCGCGATATCGAACCAAATGCTTGCATCCTTGGTTTCGCCCGACCCGGACCAAGCGGCGCGCGCCTTGGCTTTTTGTTCTGCCATCGCGATGTCAAAGCCATCGGTGTCGACGGACAGGCCCTTTTCGCGCAGGGCATCCTGGGTCAGATCCAGCGGAAAACCAAAGGTATCATAGAGTTTGAACGCCGCAGCCCCCGGAAGATCGGCGCCGTCGGGAAGTTTTTCAAGCTCATCATCCAAGAGCCGCAAGCCACGGTCCAGTGTTTCGAGGAACCGCGTTTCTTCAAGCCGGAGTGTTTCTTCGATCATGGATTGCGCGCGGGCAAGCTCGGGGTAGGCCTGGCCCATCTCGCGTACCAGCGATGGCACAAGGCGGTGCATCAATGGATCACCCGCCCCCAAAAGGTGGGCATGGCGCATCGCGCGACGCATGATTCGGCGCAGGACGTATCCGCGCCCTTCATTCGAGGGCATCACGCCGTCGGCAATCAGGAAAGACGTCGAGCGCAGGTGATCGGCTATGACGCGGTGGTGTACCTTGCCGGAGCCATCGGGGTCGGTGGAAATGGCATTGGCGGTGGCTTCGATCAGGGCGCGCATCAGGTCGGTGTCGTAGTTGTCGTGCTTGCCCTGCAAAAGAGCACCAACGCGCTCAAGCCCCATGCCCGTGTCGATGGACTGCGCTGCGAGTTCCTTGCGAGACCCGTCTTCGAACTGCTCGTATTGCATGAAAACAAGGTTCCAGATTTCGATAAACCGGTCGCCGTCTTCCTCCGGCGACCCCGGAGGGCCGCCCCAGATGTGGTCGCCGTGATCGTAGAAAATCTCAGATGACGGGCCACAGGGGCCGGTCGGGCCCATCATCCAGAAATTGTCGTCCGTCGCGATACGAATGATCCGGTCGTCGGACAGGCCTGCGTATTTCTTCCAGATATTCGCCGCTTCGTCGTCGTTGTGGTAGACCGTCACCAGCAATTTGGACTTATCGATACCAAACTCTTTGGTGAGCAAATCCCATGCGAAAGGGATCGCCTCTTCTTTAAAATAGTCACCGAACGAAAAGTTCCCGAGCATCTCGAAAAACGTGTGGTGGCGCGCGGTGTAGCCTACGTTGTCGAGGTCATTGTGCTTGCCCCCCGCGCGCACGCAACGCTGAGATGTCGTGGCCCGTGTGTAGTCCCGATGCTCCACCCCGGTGAACAGGTTTTTGAACTGCACCATCCCGGAGTTCACAAACATCAAGGTGGGATCGTTTCGCGGCACAAGTGGAGAACTGTCCACGATCTTGTGTCCGTTTTTCTCAAACGTATTCAGAAACGTCGTGCGAATATCGTTCAGACTTGACATGCGGAACCCTCAAAAACTCTTGGCGTGCGCCGGAATACCGCGAACACCCAAAGCCGTAAAGCACAAGCGATACTGCGCGCCCACATTCTTCACGTGCTTTTCTTCTTGGAAAAAATACTCCCGCCGGAGGCGTGGCCACCGCGGAGCGGTGGCGGCAGAGCGCGCGGGGCCAATTAAAGGCCCGGCGCTATTCTTACGGAGCGCTGCGGGATGCGCGTTTACGCTCATGGGGATCAAGGTGCCGCTTGCGAAGTCGGATCGCATTTGGCGTCACTTCAACCAGTTCATCGTCGTCGATGTAGGCAATCGCCTGTTCAAGAGAAAGTGTGATCGGCGTCGTCAGGCGCACCGCTTCGTCCGTACCGGAGGCACGCACGTTTGTTAGCTTTTTGCCCTTCAGAGGATTCACTTCCAGATCGTTTTCACGGGAATGCTCACCGATGATCATGCCCTGATAGATCTTTTCCTGCGCACCAATGAACATCCGTCCGCGATCTTCAAGATTGAACAGCGCATAGGCCACCGAAACGCCGTCTTCCATCGAGATCAAAACACCCGCGCGGCGTCCGGGAATGGGGCCTTTATAGGGAGCCCATCCGTGAAACACGCGGTTCAAGACGCCTGTGCCACGCGTATCGGTCAAGAACTCGCCGTGGTATCCGATCAGACCGCGCGACGGGACCAAGGCGATAATCCGTGTCTTTCCCGCGCCTGCTGGCTTCATCTCTGACATTTCACCGCGACGTGAGCCGGTGATTTTCTCAATGACCGCACCAGTGTATTCATCGTCGACGTCAATCGTAACTTCTTCGATTGGTTCGTGTTGCGTGCCGTCGATCTCGCGCATCAGAACCTGAGGGCGCGAAATTGACAACTCGAACCCTTCGCGGCGCATGTTCTCGATCAACACACCCATCTGAAGTTCACCGCGTCCAGCAACCTCAAAGGCCTCGCCACCTGGGGTGTCGGATATCTTGATCGCGACGTTGGTTTCGGCCTCTTTCATCAAGCGGTCACGGATGACACGCGATTGGACCTTTTTGCCGTCACGGCCCGCAAGCGGGCTGTCGTTGATACCGAACGTGACAGAAATCGTTGGCGGATCAATAGGTTGCGCAGGAAGCGGCGCATCAACAGCCAGGGCCGCGATTGTGTCTGCCACAGTTGCCTTGGACATGCCCGCAAGCGAAATGATGTCGCCGGCCGAGGCTTCTTCGATCGGTTGTTGGCCAAGGCCCCGAAACGCGAGGATTTTCGACACGCGAAACTGTTCTATCTTCTCACCGATACGGCTCATTGCCTGAACTGTCGCACCGGTCTTAAGCGTTCCGCTTTCGATCCGGCCCGTGAGCAGACGTCCGAGATATGGGTCCGCGCTCAGCGTGGTTGCGAGCATACGGAAGTCATCTTTGACAGCGCTCTGCTGGCGCGGGCGTGGAACGTGACGTACGACCAGTTCAAAAAGTGCATCAAGACTGTTGCGCGATCCATCCAGCGTGGCGTCGGCCCAACCGGAACGGCCCGAAGCATAGAGGTGCGGGAAATCAAGTTGGTCTTCGTCTGCGTCCAGTGCTGCAAACAGGTCAAACACTTCATCCAGCGCGCGGTCGGGTTCCGCGTCGGGCTTGTCAACTTTGTTCAGCACAACAATCGGGCGCAGGCCAAGCGCGAGCGCTTTTGAGGTCACGAATTTTGTTTGCGGCATTGGGCCTTCTGCGGCATCCACCAGCAGGACGACACCGTCCACCATCGACAGGATTCGCTCAACTTCGCCGCCGAAATCGGCGTGGCCGGGCGTGTCGACGATATTGACGCGCGTGCCTTTCCATTCGACCGAGGTACACTTGGCGAGGATGGTGATTCCGCGCTCGCGCTCGAGGTCGTTTGAATCCATTGCGCGTTCAGCCACGTCCTGGCCTTTGCGGAAGGCGCCGGATTGCTTGAGGAGCTCGTCGACAAGCGTGGTCTTGCCGTGGTCGACGTGCGCGATGATAGCGATATTTCTAAGGTCCATGGTCTCTCTCGGGATGGCTTGCCGCGCCCTTATCGTGCAGCCGCAGCAAAGACCAGCATCAATCTTGGTTACCGCGCGATATAGCGGTCGCCGCGGTGATTGACGGCGACAATCAGGTTGACGATCACCGCCCCGAGCAGCGACCAGATCACAAGGCTCAATGGCAGGACGGTGAAAGCTGCCGCAAACAGCACGGTGTCAAAGGCAAGTTGCGTCCAGCCCGCCTGAATTTTGAAGCGCTCCTGCAGGAAAAGCGCCAGAACGCCGATGCCGCCGAGCGAGGCTCCGTGGCGGAAAAGAACGATAAGGCCCATGCCGATCAGCGCCCCCGACAAAGCCGCACCAATGGGTTCCGATAGATGGCCGATCACCACCGCGCCGGGCAGAATTTCGGTCATCAGGGATAAAAGCGTTACCGCGACGATGCTTTTCAGAGTGAACCTTGCCCCCATGCGCACCCAGCCCAAGAGCCAGAACGGCAGGTTGACGACGAAGAACACGACACCAAGGCTGAGGCCGGTGATATATGACAGCAGCACCGCAAGGCCTGCCGTTTGTCCCGTGATCAACCCGAGGTGCGTGATGAACTGAAGGCCCAGAGCACAAAGCGCCGTGCCGAGTACAAAGGCCTGAGCGTCCTCGAAAAGAGTGTGGTTGATGCGGGGTTGATGGGGTTCGTGCATAGAAGGCTCATGCATGGCGTTCGGCGCACTGTCCAGCCCTTCGGGTCAGGCGGCCTCGGCGCTGAGGCGGTCTATGACATTGGCCAGCGTCTGGATCGCGTCCATCAGGCGGCTGTCCTCGACCGTGAGCGCCACGCGCAGGTGACCCGCCGCCGCTTGTCCGAAGCTTTCGCCCGGCATCACAGCGATATGGTGCTCGGCCAAAAGGCGTTCCGCGAAGGCCTCTCCACTGAGACCAGACTTGCGAACATCAACCATCAGATACATCGAAGCCATCGACGGCACGACCGGCACGCCGCGCTTGGTCAGATAGGCAAGAGCGGCCGCGTGCCTGCGCCGAAACGGTGCCGAGATGCGATCTTCAAAGGCGTGACCCTGCTGCAGAGCAAAAAGGCCGGCATCCTGAATGAAGCCCGGCACGCCATAAGTTGTATGCGTCGAAAGGTTTTCGACGTGCGCCATCGATTCCGCCGGTCCGACAAGCCAGCCCAGTCGGCTGCCAGTCATGGCGTGGCTTTTCGAGAGGGATCCGGCTACAAGACAGCGTTCGGCCATCCCCGGAAGTTGGCGCGGCGACACGTGCTCTCCGGTCCAGATTTGCGTGTCGTAGACTTCATCGGAAATGATCCACAGATCATGCTCTTTGGCCACCTTTGCGATGCCGTCCATCGTTTTGCGCGCATAGACGACGCCGGTCGGGTTGTTGGGCGAGTTGATCAGCAAGGACCGCGCGCCGGGTGCGGCCTTGGCGAGATCGCCTGCATCGGGCTGGAACCCGGCATCGGCGTGGGCGCTGACCGCGCGCGCAATCGCACCGACGCCACGAATGGTGCCGGGGTAGGTGGTATAATAGGGGTCGATGAACAGCGCGGTGTCGCCGGGATCACAGGCCGCCGTATGCGCGGCGAACAACGCTGATTGCGCGCCGGGCGTGACCACGACGTTTTCGCGCGTGGTTGCGACTCCTGTTCGCTCAGTCACACGGGCCGCAATCGCGTCGCGCAAAGCATTTATTCCAGGCACCGCCGGATAGCCTGTATGGCCCGCGTGGGCGGAGCGATCCATTTCATCCAGAATTTCTGGCTCGGTGCGGCGGTCGTGCTCGCCGACGGTCAGTTCAATCACATCCACGCCATCGGCGATCATCTGGCGCGATTTGCGCAAGATATCCCAGCCGTCGGATCCGCCGCCCGTCAGGCCTGCTATACGTTTCGAAACTCTCATGCTTGGCAAAGGGCATAGCAAAGGACAGAAAGTCAAACAAAAGTCTGTCATCACGGGCTTCAATTTCAGTGATGCAATCCAGCATTACCCTTTCGAAAATACCGCGGGGTGAGGCTCGCCAGAGCCGAGGGGCCTAACGGCGATTGCTTGAAAAGCAATGTGAGAGAGAGCCCCTTATGGCTTACCTTCATGAAAACCTTTGCAAAGCCGAACCTTGCAGCCTAAAAGGTCTGCATGACCCGGACCTGCATCCTTATCGATTGCATTATTATCGCCTGACATTCGTCGCGCGGCCCGGTCCTCTTTTCTCTTCATCATGACCTTGTTAAAGCCCGCGCGGGACCGCTTTGTTGCCCACGAGGAAACTGACCATGACCAAGATCACGCTCTACAACACGGCTAAACGCCAAAAAGAGCCGTTTCAGCCGATCGATCCGGACAATGTGCGGATGTATGTCTGTGGTCCGACGGTTTATGATCGCGCGCATCTGGGCAATGCGCGTCCCGTTGTTGTCTTTGATATCTTGTTCCGTCTGTTGCGCCATGTCTACGGCGCTGATCATGTGACCTATGTGCGCAACTTCACCGATGTCGACGACAAGATAAACGCCCGCGCCGCTGAAAGTGGCCGCTCGATCCGCGAGATCACCGACGAGACCAGTCAATGGTATCTCGACGATATGGAGGCACTTGTCGCGCTTCAGCCCACGCATATGCCGCGCGCGACCGAATGGATCGCGCCGATGGTGGCGATGATCGAAGGGCTGATCGCGCGGGGCCACGCCTATGAGGCCGAGGGGCATGTGTTATTCCGCGTCCGGTCATACAAGGACTACGGCGCGCTGTCGGGG
>JARFRG010000088.1 GCA_029287375.1 Boseongicola sp.
CGCGCACAAACCCCGCAGGCGTTTCGCTTTTCCGCCATACTGAATGCGCACCGCGCGCACGACGGGCTGGCACTGGATGACGTGGAAGTCGCCCGCGCCGCCGGAATGACCGTCCAAATCGGTCCCGGCCACCCCGACAACATCAAGATCACCACGCCCGAAGATTTCATCCGGGCAGAGCGCATATTGAAGGAGCGTCAGCCCATGGATATTCGCGTCGGCAACGGCTTTGACGTCCACCGCTTCGGCCCGGGCGACCATGTCACGCTGTGCGGCATCGACATCCCGCACGAACGCGGCCTTCAGGGCCATTCCGATGCGGATGTGGGCCTGCACACAATCACCGACGCCATTTACGGAGCCCTCAGCGAAGGCGACATCGGTCGCCACTTCCCGCCAAGTGACCCACAATGGAAAGGCGCGGCCTCCGAGATCTTCCTCGCCCATGCAGCGGACCTCGCCGCGTCCAGAGGGTTCAAAATCTCCAACATCGACTGCACGCTCATCTGCGAATTTCCCAAAATAAGCCCGCACGCAACCGCAATGCAAAAGTCCCTTTCTCGCATGACCAAAATCGACACCAACCGCATCAGCGTCAAATCCACAACCACCGAGAAACTCGGCTTCACCGGGCGCAAAGAAGGCATCGCCTGCATCGCCACAGTCACTCTGGTGGCCCCATGAACCGCCTCGCGCTCAGCTTTTTCGGAGCAGGCTATCTGCGCCCCGCGCCCGGCACATGGGGCTCTCTCGCAGCCCTTCCCGCCGCGTGGCTTGTATATATGGCACTCGGCCCCATCGCCTTGGCAATTGGCGCAGCTCTCCTCTATGCGCTTGGCATCTACGCCATTAACGCCGAACTCAAAGACCAGGACGATCATGACCCTTCCTGGGTTGTCATCGACGAGGTCGTTGGCCAATGGATCGCGCTTTTGCCGATTGCCTTTGGTGCCTACAATGCAGGCGTGGACCCGCTTCTCCTTTGGCCCGGAATAGCCGCCGCTTTCCTGCTCTTTCGCCTCTTCGATATCTGGAAACCATGGATCATCGGAAAAGCGGACGCACGCGGCGATGCAACCGGAGTGATGCTTGACGACGTGCTGGCAGGCATCTTTGCCGCCATCGTCGTTATCGGCATCGCCGCCCTCTTCCATAGCGGCGTTCTTGGCGAAATCCCGGATCAGGAATGACAACGGCTGACCTCATCGACCGCGCCCGCCGCAAAGGCGCAATGATCGCCACCGCAGAAAGCTGCACCGGCGGTCTGATTGCAGGCGCACTGACAGAAGTCCCCGGATCCTCAGACGTCTTCGACCGCGGATTTGTCACATACTCCAATGCGGCAAAATCCGACATGCTTGGCGTTGACCCCGAAACCATCAAGACATTCGGAGCCGTCAGCGAAGAAGTCGCCCTGGCCATGGCGTCCGGAGCGCTACGCCACTCGGATGCAACACTGGCGGTCTCGGTCACAGGCGTCGCCGGTCCCGGCGGATCAGACCACAAACCCGAAGGACGCGTGTGCTTTGGGATCGCACAAAACGGTACAATGCCCCGCGTCGAAACCATTGACTTCGGCCCGCTTGGGCGCGCCGAGGTGCGACAGGCAACGGTAAGCCACGCCCTGCACCTGCTCTTATCGGCCCTTTCCTAAACTGCCTGCTTTTTATGCAGAGCCACCCCCAAACCGCCCAATCTGCCATCGTTTCGCGTTTTGCGTAAGAAATGAGCGCGGCTTAACCCATTCGCCGCTTTTATTTGCACGCCCTTCCCTGTTCCTCACCCAAAACGCACATTGGAGGGATAGATCATGGTCGGAGCCGACACCGCCTGGATAATCGTAGCCACAGCACTTGTGCTGTTCATGACATTGCCGGGCCTCGCCCTGTTTTACGGCGGCCTTGTACGGGCGCGAAACGTACTCAGCGTCTTCATGCATTGTTACGCCATCGCCTGTGCGATGTCGGTTGCATGGCTCGCCTTTGGCTACAGCATCGCCTTTGGCTCGGGCGGTTCCGGGCTTTGGGGCGGTCTCGACAAAATGTTCCTGAATGGCGTCACCGCCGACAGCCTCGCCGGCACCCTTCCCGAAGTCCTCTTCTTCGCCTTCCAGATGACCTTCGCCATCATCACCCCGGCCCTTATCGTCGGCGCTTATGTCGAACGCGCGAACTTCGCCTTTGTCGTCACCTTCTCCACACTCTGGATGCTCCTGTGCTACGCGCCGGTCGTTCACTGGATCTGGGGGGGCGGAATGCTGTCTGATGGCGGCATCTTCGGCGAAACCGGCGTGCGAGATTTTGCAGGCGGTATCGTTGTCCATGAAACGGCGGGTCTCGCGGCACTGGTGATCGCCGTCTTCCTTGGCGCGCGCCGAAACCAGACAACTCCCCCTCATAACCCCGGCTTCGTCATGATCGGCGCGGCCATGCTTTGGGTCGGTTGGTTTGGCTTCAACGGAGGCTCGCAACTTGCAGCCGACGGAGGCGCGGCCATGGCGCTGACGGTCACTCATATCTCGGCGGCGACAGCCTCTTTGACCTGGGCGCTTTGGGAGCGGATCAAGTACGGCAAATCCTCCCTCGTCGGCCTTGTGACCGGCACCATCGCGGGCCTTGCCTCGATCACCCCCGCCAGCGGCTTTGTCGGCCCGGTCGAGGCCCTGATCATCGGCGCGATTGCCGGCATCTTGTGCCAAGAGGCCGTCAACCTCATTCGCAACAAGCTGAAAATCGACGACACGCTAGACGTGTTCGCTGTCCACGGCGTTGGTGGCATCTTCGGCACGATCATGATCGCCGTCTTCGGCCAAGGCGCATGGGCCGCACAGCTTGGCGGCATCGCAATTGTTGGCGTCTATACAGTCGTTGTGACATCAATCCTCGTGGTCATCGTCAAAGCGATCTTTGCTCTGCGCGTTGACGAAGAATCCGAAGTCACCGGCCTCGACCTCGCCCAACACGGAGAGCGCGCCTACGACATGTCGTCGTAGACACGCCAAGGCCGGGGCCTCTGGTCCCGGCCATCCAAAAACCTATTTCTCGTAAAGCTCTCGCGCACGCCGCTCGAACGCCCGCACAACTCGCTGCATTGCATCGTTGAAGAACAAGGTCGCCGTTGATTGCAAAAGCCTGTTGCGAAACGCAAAATCCACGTGAAAATACACTTCGCACCCGTCTTCAGTCTCGGTGAATTTCCAATTTGAAATCATATGCTCAAACGGCCCATCGAGGTATTCCGTGTCAATCCAACGCTGCTGCGGCCATAGCACCACACGACTGCCAAACCGTTCACGAAACACTTTGAACGAGATCACCAGGTCCGCCAGCATCACCCGGCTTTCGCCCTGGTCTTCCACCGACCGTATCCGTGCCGCGGCCGTCCATGGCAGAAACTCAGGGTAGCGCGCCACATCAGCCACGAGGTCATACATCTGTTGAGCCGAATACGGCAGGCGGCGGGTTTCTTCATGTGTCGGCATAGATTTGGTCTGTTTCTCTCGACTTCTTGGGCTTGGCTCTGGCCAGCATTGCTCCCTTAAGTGTAGAGACACCGGGGACAGTCAAGAGGGGATGTTACAGTGACCAAGCCATACGTGATCGACGAAATGATTTCGGCAAAGTCCATTGCGGCCCGGATCGAGGCGTTGGCAGGGGAAATCAAAGACACCTTTGCCGACACCGACAAGCTGGTCGTGGTCGGCCTTTTGCGCGGTTCCTTCGTCTTTATCGCGGACCTCGTGCGCGAGTTGGATCTAAACGTCGAGGTCGACTTTCTCGAAGCCTCGTCTTACGGCGACAGCATGGAAACAAGCCGTGAAGTGCGCATTCTCAAAGACCTGCGCGGAGAGATTGGCGGGCGCGACGTGCTTGTTGTCGAAGACATCGTCGACACTGGCTTTACGCTCAGCCACGTCACGCAGCTTTTGGAAACGCGCAAACCCAAACGGCTCGAAACCATCGCCCTTCTCGACAAGCCCTCGCGCCGCGAGACCAACATTCGCGCCACATGGACGGGATTCGAAATTCCCGACGAATTTGTGGTCGGCTACGGCATCGACTATGCGCAAAGGAACCGAAACTTGCCCTTTATCGGCAAAGTCCGGTTCACCTGAGCAAGTCTCCGCCGTAAAGCGCGGCGCATTTGACACAATCTTAACCGCGTCGTCGCAAACTCGATTCCAAGTCATGACCTCCCTCGATCCATGGGCCTATTGTGCTTTTGGGAGGGGCTTCGACAAAGGATCGCGTCAGTGCGCCTCGCCCTTGCTGCTGCCTTTTGGATTTCACTCGCTGCACCCGGCTTTGCCGAGGACGTTGACGTATCCGTCGACGACACCACGATTTCGCTCGGAAATATTAGCCCGCTGATGATCGAGAAATCACAGGAACCCCTTGATTTCAGCTTTGCCGACGCAAATATCGAACCGCGTTTTCGTCTTGGGATTGCTGCGGACGAAGATCGGCAGGCGGCCTATGCAAGCGCTGGCTTTGATTTTTCATCCGCCGAAATCGACCTTGGCCGCCCCCCCTCCATTCTTGACGCTGGTCCCCTGCCCAAAGGGGCGCCCGGCGTGCCGCAAGCCTTGCGCGCGCTGGTCGCCGAGGCGGCGCTGGATGAAAAGCTGGGCGCGGGCTTTCGGATTGCGGGAAACCAGGGCAACATCAGCTTTGGCACATCTTATCACGCGATCGAACAATCAAGCCTGTCGGTGCTTGGCGTTGCCGGGCGCTACGATCTCAATGCATTTGAGGGTATCGACAATGTGGCGGTCTACGGGGGTGCGGAATCTGATGGCGAAGAACAGCGGTTCCGCCTCGGCACAGAAATTACCCAAGGGATCGCCACAGCGGGCGTCGATCTGCTGAAATCAAACGAGGACCAAGGCCGCACTCTCAGTCAGATCTACCTCGGTCTTGCCGTTACGCCGAACGTGTCGCTTGGCGTCTCAGGCCTGCGTGACACTCTTCAGTCCACTGATCGCACCGACACGCGCTTGGGTCTCGGGGCCTCCATCGCTACCCAAGGCGGGGCCTTCATTGCCGGAGGTGTGGATGGCGTCACCAGTGATGATCCGGCCTTTGGCCTCTCCGTCGGGTTCGAATTCTAAGGTTCAGCACGGTGGCCCAAGCACAAAACCGCCGATGACTGTGCGTCACCGAACGGACCTTACGCGAAAATTGAGGGTTTCCTTTTTGTCGCACCCCTCTAGCCTTGTTAAGACTCAAACCCATGGAGACAGTTCCAAATGAAGTTTGCTATTTCTCTCGCCCTTTCGGCCGTTATCGCTACGACCGCAACAATTGCGACCGCAGGTGGCCACTCCGGCAACCCTGCCGCCAAGGCGCGCCAAGCGCACATGCAACTGTATCAACACAACCTCGGCATTCTTGGCGGGATGGCCAAAGGCGAGGTCGAATACAACGCCGATACTGCAACAGCTGCCGCCAACAACCTTGCCACGCTTAGCAGCATGAGCCAGGTCGGTTACTGGACCCCAGGCACATCACGCGACGATCTCGGCGAAGAGACACGCGCGCTGGCAGCGATCTGGAGCGCCGATTCAACAGCCGGCGCAATTGGCGGTCAAATGGCCGCAGCCGCAACCGCGCTTGCGGCTGTTGCAGGCAACGGTCAGGCAGCAATTGGCCCCGCGCTTGGCCCGGTTGGTGCCGCTTGTGGTGCTTGCCACAAAGCCTATCGCTTCTCAGCAAACTAACCGATAATCCCTGCTGAGGCGTCCCAATAACGCCTCAGTCGGAAAAGGAATAGATCGATAAAACGCCTGTTCATTCTCATCGTTTTTGGCGGGATTGCTGCGCTTGCCGCCGGGTTGTGGATCACGCGCCCCCTTACCGTTGAAAGCACGACGGTTGAAACTCTGGCGGGCGATGCGTCAATCGGCGAGCAAATCTTCCACCTTGGCGCCTGTGCCTCGTGTCACGTCACACCGGGCGGTGAGGCCATGGTGCTTGCGGGCGGGCGCGAGTTTCTAAGCGACTTTGGCACTTTCGTCGCTCCAAACATTACCCCCGATGCGACAAACGGCATCGGCAGCTGGCGACAGGCCGATTTCTTCAACGCGATGCGGCACGGCACATCCCCCGAAGGCAAACACTATTTCCCCGCCTTCCCTTACGCGTCTTACACACGCATGACCGACGCAGATATTGCCAACCTCTGGGCCTTTCTCGCGACGCTCCCGACGTCTGATCGACCGACAGAAAACCACCGCCTGACGTTCCCGTTCAACATCCGCGCAACAGTCGGCGTCTGGAAAGCGTTCTACCTCAGATCGGCCTACGTCCAAACGGCGGGCGACACCGAACGGGGCCGGTATCTGGTCGAAGCCATCGGACATTGCGCCGAATGCCATACACCGCGCACCGCTTTGGGGGGCCTGCGAACAGAAAAATGGATGGCGGGTGCGCCGGATCCGAGCGGCAAGGGCAAAATTCCGGGCCTGACACCTGCGCAACTCGACTGGTCGCAAGGTGACATCGCCTACTATCTTGAAACAGGGTTCACCCCTGATTTCGACAGCGCCGGCGGAGGCATGGTTGCGGTCATCGCCGGGACATCAAAACTACCGGCCGAGGACCGCGACGCCATTGCGGCCTATATCAAAGCGCTCCCCGCGGCGCAGTAAACCAACGCTCTAGGCCGTTCCCAACTTCTTGAGCCGCGCCGCGCGCAACCGCGCAAAATCATCGCCCGCGTGATAAGACGACCGCGTCAAAGGCGTGGCCGACACCATCAGGAATCCCTTGCCGTAAGCCGCCTTTTCGTAAGCCGCAAATTCATCAGGCGTCACAAAGCGATCCACCGCGTGATGTTTGGGCGTCGGCTGAAGATACTGCCCGATCGTCAGGAAATCGATGTCCGCCGCGCGCATGTCATCCATCACTGCATGGACCGCTTGCTTGTCCTCGCCCAGACCCACCATGATCCCCGACTTGGTGAACATCGTCGGATCAATTTCATTCACCCGCTGCAAAAGCCGCAGAGAATGGAAATACCGCGCGCCGGGGCGCACCTCCGGGTACAGCCCCGGAACCGTTTCAAGGTTATGATTGAAAACATGAGGCTTTGCCGCCACCACAATCTCAAGCACCGAGGGATCACAACGAATAAAATCAGGTGTCAGAATTTCAATTGTCGTCTCAGGGCTCTGACGCCGGATCGCACGGATGGTCTGAGCGAAATGCTCGGCGCCGCCATCCAGCACATCGTCGCGATCCACGGATGTGACCACGACGTGCTTCAATCCCAGCTTTTTGACCGCGTCCGCGACGCGACCCGGCTCGAATACATCCAGATCTTCGGGCGGCTTTCCGGTCGCAATGTTGCAGAACGTGCAGGCCCGCGTGCAGACCTCGCCCATGATCATCATCGTCGCGTGGCCCTGGCTCCAGCATTCGCCCACGTTCGGGCAACCCGCTTCTTCGCAGACCGTCACCAGCTTGTGTTCGCGCATGATATCGCGCGTCTTTTTGTAGCCTTCGCTGACAGGCGCTTTCACGCGGATCCAGTCCGGCTTTTTGGGCTGCGCATTGTCCGGGCGACGCTGCTTTTCAGGATGGCGCAACGCGGGGATTCTCAGGTCTTTTTGGGTCATCACAACTCCTCTTACGCTCTGATGTAACCCGCCTTTTGCCCCAAGTCCAACAATCGAAGGGTCGCACATGGCGGCTATGCGCCAAATGCAACCAATCGCTTCCATTTGCGCGCTTCACCCGATCAACGGCGACCAATCGCTTGATGCGCCGTCGTAGTGCTTTTTCAGCCGGAACAAAGCGATCCGCAGCACGATTTTGCCGGACCGCGCCGACCATCCCATCCGCTTTTCCGCAGCCTCTATCCCTTCCAGAAAACAACAGCACCGCAACACGACATCCCCAAGACCGGGACCAAGATCGCTCAATGCATCCGCAACCCGTTTGCGCGCCGCGTCCGCCCCGCCACCGCTGCCGCCGCGCGTTGCAAAATCGCTGCGCCCGCCACCCGTCAGGAACCGATCCCAGTTCTGCGCAACCCGAGGCCCCAATTGTGCCAGCTCAAAATCTTCGCGCAAACGCTCGCCCGCGGCCACCAATTCCGACCCCAGGAACGGCTCACCCGATTTGTCGCGCCGCCGCGCCAGTGACAAAAGCGGGCTTTCAGTTGCATTGTACCGCACCCGGCGTCGCGCCCCGACGCTGTCGCGATCCTTCTTAATTATGTGTTCACCGTGCTGGGCCAAATACGGATTGGCCTCTTCGGACAAACCCGCCCGCAAAGCCTCATCCTCCGCGAGAAACCGCTTTAATGCGTGCCGCCCCGCCGTGCTGATGCGATAGCGCTTTATCCGCCCGTCGCTATGCAGCGTCACCCAATCTTTCAACGCCAGTGCTTCGGCGAGCGGACGTTCAATCACAGCCGTTCGCAACGTCTGCCCACCGCCATCTTCACGAACGATCACCGCTTTTTCCATTTCTTTTGCAATCGCAAGGCAGGCACCCGGCTCATTCAGGCGTCGCAAAACACGCGGCGCCTCCGCACGGATCATTCCCTCGTCAGGCATCGCCAGGTCGTCGGTTTTCAGGGCCAGTGTCATAGTGTCATCATCCTCACTATCGCTAAGAGCCGCCCTCTTCAAACCCTGCGCCGTGCCTAAACGGTTCAACGCAAGATCCACCAGAAAGTCATCGCGGCGGGTTTCATACCGGCGCACCTGCCGCAGAACGGTCGAGGCATGGCACCCCGCCTCCCGCGCAAGCGACCGAATAGACTGACCCTGCTCTGTATGTGCGAGATATCGCAAAACCTCTGCCGGCACCCAATCGGGAACGCGAGGGATCGTTTTCATCTCAATCACATGTTGCACAGGCAGTCTCCTCTTGATCGGAATTGACAACGAACCTGAGCAAAAAGCCCGCGTTCAAACACATTAGCAATAAACAACTTTAAATTGCAATTGTTTCTGCGCAGTTGAAAATTCCATCTCCTGCAGGATCATCCGGCAAACCTAAATAATTGAAAACCCAAGCGAACGGCAATTTTGCACGAAAGGCAACACACGTTCCGGTTGCGCTATGAGGGTGCTGCAATATGAAAAGGAAGCACAAATGTCCGACGCTCTCGCCGCAATTCAGGCCCTTCGCCGACCGCGTCTTTTGATCCGCGCGGCGCGCTACGGCCTCGCAGATTACCGTCGCGACCGCACGCTGGCACGCGTCTTGACCACGTCAGAAAAAACCACGGAAGGCGTCTTAAAGCAGCTCATGCGCACAGAGGCCGAAATCGAGGCCACCCGTGCGAACGGAGACGTCGCCTATTCCGTGTCACGCCACCTCGAAGTGCTGAATGCCCTTATGGGCGAAGCGCGGCTTCTCGTCGCAAAGAACCGCGTGCCGCAGAGTATCTGACGACCGCCCTACCCAAAGGCATCCGGCTCTGATGCCTTCTTTTCGGCCACATAAGCTTCCAATGCCTCGCGCGTCGCCGGATCCATCGGCGGTGTCTGGTAATCACCCAACAGCTTGTCGACACGTGCGCCCGCCAAGGCAACAGAATCGCGCGCGCCCTCTTCTGACCAGGTCTCGAATGGCTTGTAGTCCAGAACATCGGTGCGCCAGAACGCTTCTTTGAAATTCGCCTGCGTATGCGCGCATCCAAGATAATGCCCGCCCGGACCGACTTCGCGGATCGCATCCATGGCCTGCGCATCTTCCGACACGTCAATCCCGCGCGCGATGTGATGCAACGTGCCAAGCTGATCGGCGTCCAGCACAAATTTTTCGAAACTCGCGACCAGACCACCCTCAAGCCAGCCTGCCGCATGCAACATGAAATTCACACCCGACAACAAACCGACATTCAGCGAATTCGCCGTTTCATAGGCCGCCTGCGCATCCGGGAGTTTCGATCCGCAAAACGAGCCGGCCGAGCGGTACGGCAATCCAAGCCGCCGCGCGATCTGCCCCATACCATACGTGATATGCGCAGCCTCCGGCGTGCCGAACGTCGGCGCACCCGAGTTCATATCAATAGACGTTACAAACGCCCCCGCAATCACCGGAGATCCGGGCCGTACCAACTGGCTATAGGCCACGCCCGCCAAGACCTCAGCAGTCACCTGCGTCAGTGTGCCGGCAACACTGACAGGTGCCATCGCACCACCAACAATGAAGGGCGATATGATCGAGGCCTGATTATTTTCGGCGTAAATTTCCAAAGCGCCCATCATGGTCGAATCGAACGTCAACGGAGAGTTAATGTTGACAAGCGACGTCATCACGGTGTTTTCGGCGACGAAATCTTCTCCGAACAGAATCTTGCACATATCAACCGAGTCTTGCGCCCGGCTCGGCTCGGTCACTGATCCCATGAAGGGCTTGTCCGACAAAGTCATATGCGCAAGCAGCATGTCCAAATGACGTTTGTTCACCGCCACATCCGTCGGCTCGCAGACCGTTCCACCCGAATGATGCAACCACTTCGACATATAGGTGAGCTTCACGAATTTGCGAAAGTCGTCCATCGTCGCATACCGTCGCCCGCCCACAGCATCGCGCACGAACGGAGGCCCATAGACAGGGGCCAGCACAAGGTTCCGCCCCCCCATGACGACGCTGCGTTCAGGATTGCGGGCATGCTGGACATAAGACGCAGGCGCGGTCGCACACAGTTTGCGCGCAAGGCCTTTGGGAAGTCGCACCCGCTCACCGGTCACGTCTGCCCCTGCCGCCCTCCAGCGCTCCAAAGCCTTTGGGTTATCGACAAAAGCCACGCCGATTTCTTCCAGCACCGTCTCGGCATTTGCCTCAATGATCGACAAGGCCTCGTCGTTCAAAATCTCGAAATTCGGAATATTCCGCTCGATGTATTTGGCGACGTCCATCCGCACCGCTGTGCGCTCTGCGCGCCGCGCGGCTCCGCCGCCTCCACGTGCCCGTCGCCGCTCGCCAACTTCGCCCATATGTCACGCTCCGGAAAAACAGATTTTCTCCGTGATACACCAGCCACCCCAGACCCGCTGCCGAATTGCGGCCTTTGCCATGCGAAAACGACATGAGCGCCACCTTCTTGATCAATTTGCCCCCAAGGCGCTCTTCAGGCGCAGGCCCTAAGCCCTATCCACTTGCACAAAACACGACCTCCGCCTAATCAGCGTTCATGATAAACCAAGCCCATGACCGCCTCCTCATCATCGACTTTGGCAGCCAAGTCACACAGCTCATCGCGCGACGCCTGCGCGAGTTGAACGTCTACTGCGAAATTCACCCCTTCCAGTCGGTGACGGACGCCTTTCTCGACGACTTCGCACCCAAAGCCGTTATCTTGTCGGGCGGCCCGGCAAGCGTGGTTCACGACGGCTCCCCCCGTCCACCCGCAAGCGTCTTCACCCGCGCCGTTCCGGTCCTCGGCATCTGCTACGGACAACAGGTCATGATGCAAATGCTTGGCGGACGCGTCGAAGGCGGCAAGATCTCAGGCGGCGGCGGAACGGCGGAATTTGGCCGCGCTTTCGTGACCCCAACGAACACCTCTCCGCTTCTCGACGGCTGGTTCGCAGAGGGCCGCGAGCAGGTCTGGATGAGCCACGGTGACCACGTCGCCAAGATCGCGCCCGGATTTGAGGTCCTCGGCACCTCCCCCAACGCCCCTTTCGCGATTACCGCAGACACTGACCGCAATTTCTTCGCCGTCCAGTTTCATCCAGAAGTCCACCACACCCCCAAAGGCGCGAAACTCTACGAAAACTTTGTCCGTCTCGCAGGCTTCTCCGGCGACTGGACGATGGACGCCTACCGCGACGAAGCCATCCGCAAAATCCGTGAAACCGTCGGCGACAAAAAGGTCATCTGCGGCCTCTCTGGCGGCGTCGATTCCTCCGTCGCCGCCGTCCTCATCCACGAAGCCATCGGCGACCAGCTCACTTGCGTCTTTGTCGACCATGGCCTGTTGCGCCTCAACGAGGCCGACGAAGTCGTGAAGATGTTCCGCGACAATTACAACATCCCGCTGATCCACGCCGACGAAAGCGAACTGTTCCTCGGCGAACTTGACGGCCAGTCCGACCCCGAAACCAAACGCAAGATCATCGGCAAGCTGTTCATCGACGTATTCCAGACATATGCCAACGACATCGAAGGCGCGGAATTCCTCGCCCAAGGCACGCTTTAACCGGACGTCATCGAAAGCGTCAGCTTCTCCGGCGGCCCCTCAGCAACAATCAAAATCCACCACAATGTCGGCGGCCTGCCCGAAAAAATGGGCCTGAAACTGGTCGAACCGCTGC
>JARFRG010000140.1 GCA_029287375.1 Boseongicola sp.
GCCCAACGAAGACAAGCGACCGGAGGTACCTGCCTGCGCCTTTTCTTTCGGATGAGACCCATATTTGTGCTAAGATAATACAATGGTTTACCGTTCTCAATCGCTCCGTCGCGTTGGCGTTGTGGCGCTGGCGCTGGCGGCACCGGCCGTATTGTGGGCTGCACCGAGATGTTCGAACATGGAAATGCCGATCGCGTATGTTTTTGGTCCGCCGGAGAAATACGTCGAGTTTTGTTCTAACAATGAGGGCGCTTGCGACCTCACCGGAGTAGAAGTTGTGGACTGGTCCGAGGGCTTTCACTCAAAACTTGAGCAGGTCAACATCAGTGTGAACGATGAGGTGGCGTTTGTCCCCGACTGGGAGGCCGAAGGCCGCGACGACGTCTGGACGTATCCGAGTGACTGTCGCGGAGACTGTGAGGACTTTGTTCTGGAGAAGCGTCGACGGCTAATAGATGATGGAATTCCCAGCGCGTCACTGACGATGGCTATCGCATTCCATGAAGTGCAGTTATTCCCACATGCCGTGCTTCTCGTCGAGACATCCAAAGGCTCTTGGGTTCTGGATAATCTCCATTCGGATGTCCTGTGCTGGGATGCCGTTCCTTACATTTACACGCACAGAGAGAGACCAGACGGTCAATGGGTTCGTTCCAAGCTCCCATGAATTGAAGTGAGTGTCCGCTTGGCCCGGCCAAGCAGCCATTCCAGAAACTTGCCCCCAGATTGAAAAACAGCGGCCCCGTGAAGGACCGCCGTTTTTAACTCGATTTGGCAGATGTGGTGTTATCCGGTCCGTCGTTCGTCAAAGCTCATCGCGATAAAGCTTGGCATGTGGTCGCCCATGCCGACGACACGACTGCCGCCGCCGTCGTTGCGACGGCCCCGATTTCGGTCGCCGCCACGGTCACGATTTTTTGGAGCATCGTCGTTGGCCGCCTGAACAACGGTTTCTTGCGCTGCGACGGGGGCTGGCGGCGAAACCGGCGCGGTTGACGTGGTCGGTTCCGCCGGTTTGCCCGCGGATTTTGTGCGACGCGAACGGCGCGGCTTTTCGGCCGGAGACTGTTCCTGAACCGGCTCTGGCGTTTGGTCCTGCGGCGCGGCGACGGCTTCGACGGTGTCGGGCTTGCGACGACGGCTGCGGCGCGGTTTGTCTTCGCTCGCGGTTGGTGCGGCGTCTTCTTGCGGGGCAGGGCTTTTCACGCCGGGTAGTTCAGCGCGTGGGATGGCTTTGCCGATCAGGCGTTCGATGGCGTCGAGAAGCTTTTCGTCCGGGCTTGAACAGATCATGATGGCTTTGCCGTCACGGCCAGCGCGTCCGGTGCGTCCGATGCGATGGACATAATCCTCGGAATGGCTGGGCACATCAAAGTTAAAGACGTGGCTCACGGCCGGAATGTCGAGGCCACGCGCGGCCACATCCGACGCGACGAGAAAGCGCAAAGACCCGTCGCGGAAGCTGTCGAGTGTCTTGGTCCGCTGCGATTGATCGAGGTCGCCGTGAATAGGAGCGGCATCAAAGCCGTGCTTTTTCAGCGACTTGGCCACAATATCAACGTCGGTCTTGCGATTGCAAAACACGATGGCGTTGGTGCAGGCGGCGGCTTCGCGTTCGATCAGTTTGCGCAGGATATCCCGCTTTTCCGAGGCGGAACGGTCACGGCGCGAGGCACGGAACATGACGACTTCCTGAGCGATCGTCTCGGACGCGGTTGCCTGGCGGGCGACTTCGATTCGCTCGGGATTGGACAGGAAGGTGTTAGTGATCCGTTCGATCTCTGGGGCCATGGTGGCCGAGAAAAACAGCGTTTGCCGGGTAAACGGAGTGAGCGAGAAAATGCGTTCGATATCAGGGATAAAGCCCATATCAAGCATCCGGTCGGCTTCGTCGACAACCATGATCTCGATGCCGGTCAGCAGCAGTTTGCCGCGTTCGAAATGATCAAGAAGACGACCCGGTGTCGCGATCAGAACATCAACGCCACGATCGATCAGTTGATCTTGTTCCTTAAAGCTTACGCCGCCAATAAGCAGCGCTTTGGTGAGCTTTACGTTCTTGGAATAGGTGTCGAAGTTTTCGGCCACCTGTGCGGCAAGTTCGCGCGTCGGACACAAAACAAGGCTGCGCGGCATGCGCGCACGCGCGCGGCCACGGGCCAGCATGTGAATCATCGGCAGTGTGAAGCCGGCGGTCTTACCCGTCCCCGTTTGTGCAATCCCAAGCACGTCGCGACCTGCGAGGGCGGCGGGGATGGCACCTTCTTGAATGGGGGTTGGTGTAAGGTATCCGGCCTCTTCAACGGCCTTCAGTATCTTTGGCGACAGCGCCAGATCAGAGAATTTCAGCATCTCGGTCCATATGTTACGGACCGAATTCTAGGCCCGTCATCTAAGCGGCGCGGGCCCGTATGACCCCTAGCTTATCCACAAGCTGCCGCAATTGGACGAACACGTAGGTCAAACACCCAGTGGGGTCAACGCATTAAGGGAAATGTGTACAATGCTGTGATATAGGGGATATTGTTTCCACGCATTGTGAAGGTGCAGAAATCATTGAAAAAAGCGCCATTTAACCTATTTTGCGGGCGCGACGGACTGGCCCGTGACGTCCGGTCACTTCTTTGTGGAGCGTTTCGGGCGGCTCAATGGCCGTTGGGCCGGTGAGTACTGTAATTATTAAGAAATTCGCCGAATCTGTTTCGCGGCCCACAATGCGGAAATTCGCCCCCAAAGTTATCCACACAGCGTTTTCGGTCAGCGTGGCGCGAATCCCGGCAGACCCTCGGCCCTTTTCAAACCATCATCTCTTTTGTGGCCGACAGCGTCAGTTCGGGGTGGTCACGCACGATGCGGTCGATGTCCCACTGAAGGCGCGTCAGATACACCATGTCGCCATCATTGTCGGCGGCCATGTGGCCCTTGTTGGTGCTGACGAAGGCATCGACCTTGTCTTTTGGTCCGCTGACCCAGCGGGCCGAGGTGAATTGCGATGGCTCGAAGCGCACGGGCAGGCCGTATTCCAGTTCGATACGGCTTGCGAGGACTTCGAATTGCAACTGGCCGACGACGCCGACGATAAAGCCCGAGCCGATCATCGGCTTGAATATCTTGGCGGCGCCTTCTTCGGCGAATTGCATCAGCGCCTTTTCAAGGTGCTTGGCCTTGAGTGGATCGCCCGCGCGGACGTTTTGCAGCAATTCGGGCGCAAAGGACGGAATGCCGGTGGCCTTGATCGCTTCGCCCTCGGTCAGCGTGTCACCGATGCGCAGCTGGCCGTGGTTCGGAATGCCTATGATGTCGCCCGCCCAGGCTTCTTCCGCCAGTTCGCGGTCTGATGCGAGAAACAGCACCGGGTTCGATATCGACATCTGCTTTTTCGAACGGACATGAGTAAGCTTCATGCCGCGCAGGAAATGCCCCGAGGCGAGACGGACAAAGGCCACGCGGTCACGGTGTTTCGGGTCCATGTTTGCCTGCACCTTGAACACGAAGCCCGCGACGGTTTTCTCATCGGGGCTGACGTGGCGGGGGGTGGCCTGCTGTGGTTGGGGTTCGGGGCCAAAGTTTGCGATGCCGTCCATCAGGTCCTTGACGCCAAAGGAATTGATCGCAGAGCCGAACCAAATCGGCGTCATCGTACCGTCGAGAAACGCCTGATGATCGAATGCGGGCAGCAATTCGCGGGCCATTTCGACCTCTTCACGCAGCTGCGCCAACAGATCGGCAGGGACGTTTTCGGCCAGTTTCGGGTCATCCAGACCGTCGATCTTGATGGACTCGGCGCGCTTGTTGCGGTCCCCGCGCTCCATCAGTTCAAGACGGTCGTTCAGCATGTCGTACGAGCCGATGAAATCGCGCCCGACACCGATTGGCCAACTTGCGGGTGTCACGTCGATGGCGAGGTTTTCCTGAATTTCGTCGATGATCTCGAAAGTGTCGCGGCTTTCGCGGTCCATCTTGTTACAAAACGTCAGGATCGGAAGGTCGCGCATCCGGCAGACCTCGAACAGCTTTTGTGTCTGGCTTTCCACGCCCTTGGCGCCGTCAATCACCATGATCGCGGCGTCGACGGCAGTGAGCGTGCGATAGGTGTCCTCGGAGAAATCCGAGTGACCGGGCGTGTCGACGAGGTTGAAACGGAAGGTGCCGAAATCGAATGACATGGCCGAGGCGGACACTGAAATGCCGCGGTCCTTTTCCATCTGCATAAAGTCCGACCGCGTGCGGCGCGCTTCGCCTTTGGCGCGCACTTGCCCCGCCATCTGGATCGCGCCACCGTAAAGCAGGAATTTCTCGGTCAGCGTCGTCTTGCCCGCATCGGGATGCGAGATGATGGCGAAGGTGCGCCGTCGGGCGATCTCCGGGGGCAGGGGGATTTGATTTGAAACGCGGTCCAGCATGAGGCGCATATAGCCAGCCGGGCGCGTGCGCGCAATGTCAGTGGGCGTCCGGGATTGACGGAAACGGGAATTCACGGCATGTTGGGAACATAAAGAGAACAAAATCTGGCAAATCGAGCGTCCATAATTACGGAGATATTCCCATGACGACCGAGGAAATTGCTAAGAAGCTTTGCGCGCATTGCCGCAACCATACCGAAGCGCAGGGACTTGAGGAGCTGTACGCCGAAACGGCGGAGTCCATTGAAGCAATGTCACCAGAAGGGCAGTCACCCGTCAGCAAGGGCCGCGACGCCATTCAGGCCAAGCACGACTGGTGGGCCGAGGCGATGGAGGTGCATTCCTTTGATCTTGAGGGGCCGTTTGTGCACGACAACCAATTCGCCGTGGTGTTTGATATCGACTGTACAGAAAAGGCCAGCGGCCAGCGGTGGAAATCGAAGGAAGTCGGGCTGTACGAGGTTTTTGAAGGCAAGATCGTCAAGGAAAGCTTCTTTATGGCCCCGATGGGCTGAGGCATTCGGTTTTCTCGACAGTTTAATCAAAAGTGTCCGATTGTTTTGTGAACCGGGGGCTGGAAGGCGGAATTTCGTTTGTTTTCGCCATTCGGACGCTTGGCGCTTGATCCCGGAGGGTTATATCTGTCCTATGGGTGTTGGGTTTAATTCTGGGGAGTCTGTTGAAATGTTTATTCGTTCTGTTGTGTCCGTGGCCGCGCTTGTTGGTTTGACGGCGTGTGGTGGTGGTGGTGGCACACTTGGTAATCCGATTGATTTGTCGATCCCAGATGCAAGTTTTGATGACCTTGATACGGCGTATGATTTTCTGAAGAGCTATGCGGGTAGCAGCGACTCACAGACTTTCCCTGCAGATACGGTCGAATATAACGGCGTTATACTGATGGCGGAGAATTTGAGCGCTGGTGGTTCAAGCACCGGGTACCTTGGTCAAATCAAACTTACCGCCAATTTCGCGGGCACGAACGGTCTCGACCTCACTGGAGAAGCAAATAACTTCTATGTTTCTCCACTGGATGCCTTGGGCGATCCGGACGGTCCAGGTACACTTGTCGCTGGGTCTCCGACGCTTGATTTAACCTCAAATGAGCGCACCCTGGAAAACTTCGATCTGGCTGTTTCGGGAACAGTCGATGGTTTGACCATCACAGGGTCCATCGATAGTGAATTCAAACTCGGAAACGCGGCGGCAGTGACAGGGTTTACAA
>JARFRG010000175.1 GCA_029287375.1 Boseongicola sp.
ATCGCCCGCAAATACTGCATCTGGATCAGATCATCCCGCGCGCCGCTGGAGTACTTTGGCAAAGCGCTTTCTGACGATTTGGGGTCGAGAAATTTGTTCGGCTGATTGGTGCCTTTATCAATCGCGGCACAGCCAATTTCGTCCACCCAGGCCCCATCAAACTGCGGCCCACGCAACCCTTCAAAATCATGCGACGAAAACACCTGCGCCACAGCGCCATTCGGCCAGACCAACCGCCGCCGGACGGCTTCCCAGACGGGCTTTCGATCCTCTGGCGAACAGGCAACAATCCCGCTTTCGCCCAAAACCATCACATCGCGCGCCTGATCAAAGGTCTCGCCCACCAAAGCAACCCGGCGACAGCGCCCCGCGTCTAGTGGCCCAGCGCCCTCAACTTGCGCGCGCACCCATTCGGCTCCCGCCCGTGTCTTGCCCGCGCCGCGCCCACCCAAAGCAACCCATGTCCGCCACCTGCCCGCAGGCGGCAACTGATGCGGCAATGCCCAGAACTCGAACATGTAAGGCAGCGCTCTCAGGACGTCGGTCGGCAGGTCATTCAGAAATCTCGTCTGTTCCTGCGGCGTTGCGGATGCGATCAAGTTGGCGCCCGAGCAAAGTGCGGACTGCGTCGAAATCGTGGGTGTCTTGCGAAAAGACCCCTTCGGAAAGCTCGCCACGTTTGTCATGTGATTGTATCTCCTGGATCACCATCGTCCGGGTGTTTGCAAGCGCGACGATCGCTCCCGAAATGTCCGCCTCACCAATAAGCTCGCCCCGCCGGGTTCGATCTGCCGCCGAACTGACCGCCTCCAGCAAGTCCCGCAAAATCTGTTCGCTTTCCTCCAGCAACAGTCGTGCAGCGTCCGCCCCTGCGTGGCCGGTTCGGTCATCCGTCATAGCGGGATCCTGTATGTTTGGGATTTGCAGGCAGTTCTCATCAAGCAACATCGAGAAGCCCCGCGCCGCCTTGCCACCTGTCCTATCTTGCCTGAAGGTATACCTGAGACCGCGCGCAAAGTCAATCGTAACCCATTGAAACCGTTGGTAAATACCGTACGGTGCAATTATCAAAAGGTTAACTTTTCCCAGTCAGACCGACAAAACCCCACGCAATCAAAGCGCTACTGGTCCGCCCGCGCCGCTTCGATCTTGCGCCATTGCGCAACATTCTCATTGTGTTCGGCCAGTGTGACCGCGAACGCATGCCCGCCCGTGCCATCCGCCACAAAGAAAATATAGTCGGTTTCGTCAGGATTGAGCGCGGCTTCAATGCTTGCCAGCCCCGGATTGGCAATCGGAGTCGGAGGCAGCCCCGCAATTACATAAGTGTTCCAAGGCGTCTCACGCCTCAATTCACTTTGCCGGATACCGCGGCCCAAGACACCCTCCCCGCGTGTGATGCCGTAGATCACCGTCGGATCTGTCTGAAGCCGTATCCCCTGCCGCAACCGATTGGCAAAGACGCTCGCCACAACGCCCCGCTCGCCTGCGACGGATGTTTCCTTCTCAATGATCGACGCAAGGATCAAAGCCTCTTCCGGCGTGTCCACTGGCGCGTCCTCCGCCCGGTTCTCCCAGGCCTCGGTCAAGCGGATCGACTGAATAGCCGCCATTGAATTCAAAAACTCCGCCCGATCCTGACCGGGCCGCACTTCATAGCCATCCGGTGCCAAAGTGCCCTCTGCCGGAACCTCGGCCACTTCGCCCTCAAACAAATCCAACGCCCGGACCGCATCCACAACTTGCCAGCTCGTCACACCTTCCGCGATCACAACCCGGTACCGTGTCGCCACATCATCCAAAGCCGCAACATAAGCATCCGGTCGCTCTTCCTCTGTCGGGTCAAAATCCGCCGTCACCTCAAACGCCTGCGTGGCCGCATCCAACTCACGCACCCGAACCGTCTTGCTGTTCACCGAAATCCGATAAATCACTTCGGTCCCGCACGTCGACAACCCGTCTCCGGTGATCTCATCGACAATCTCGGCCATCGACGCCGCTTCCTGTATCAGAAAAGACCCCGCCTTAAGATCGCGGGACTTCTCAGAGTAATCCGCACCAAGCCGATATATCGTCGCATTCGTAATCGCGCCCTGTTCTTCAAGGCTTGCCGCCACGCGCCGCATATTGCTGCCCGGCGTAACCTGTAAACAAATCGCATCCGTCAAAGGCCCCGCCGCAACATACTGCCGTTGCGCCCAGGTCAGGCCCCCAAAAGCCACGACCAATGCCACGATCATCAACGTGAGTACGTTCGACGCCAGATTTCGCCACATCAGCCGTCAACCCGTCCCATGATCAATGACGCGTTCGTGCCGCCAAACCCAAATGAGTTCGACAAAGCCACCTGAATCTCCCGCTCACGCTTTGCATTGGGGGCCAGATCCAGCTTCGGCTCAACCGCCGGATTATCCAGGTTGATCGTCGGAGGCGCCACCTGATCGCGCAGTGCCAGCACGCAGAATATGGCTTCGACAGAACCCGCAGCCCCCAGCAAATGCCCGATCGACGACTTGGTTGACGACATCGTCGCCCCGGCCGCCGCATCACCCATCACGCGCTCAACCGCGCCCAGTTCGATCGTATCGGCCATCGTCGACGTACCATGTGCGTTGATGTAATCGATATCCGCGCCCGTCAGCTTCGCAGACCGCAACGCAGCCCGCATCGCGCGCTCACCGCCCTCGCCAGTCTCTGAAGGCGCCGTAATGTGATAGGCATCGCCCGACAAACCATAGCCCAAAATTTCCGCATAGATTTTCGCACCGCGCGCCTTGGCATGCTCGTATTCTTCCAGCACAACAATGCCAGCGCCCTCGCCCATGACAAAGCCATCGCGGTCCGCATCATAGGGCCGTGACGCCTTGGCAGGATCATCAGCCCGTTTGGTCGACAGCGCCTTGCAAGCATTGAACCCGGCAATGCCAATCTCGCAAATCGGACTTTCCGCCCCACCCGCAACCATCACATCCGCATCGTCCAGCATGATCAGCCGCGCAGCGTCGCCAATCGCGTGCGCACCCGTCGAACAGGCCGTCACAACCGCATGGTTCGGCCCTTTAAAGCCAAAACGGATCGAAACCTGCCCCGACACGAGATTAATCAAAGACCCCGGAATAAAGAACGGAGACACCCGGCGCGGTCCGCGTTCTTTCAGCAGGATCGCGGTTTCAGCAATCGACTGCAAACCGCCAATGCCGGATCCGATCATCACGCCCGTGCGCTCAAGACTTTCCGTATCCGTCGGCGCCCAGCCGCTATCTTCCACCGCCTGCACAGCCGCCGCCATGCCGTAGATGATGAAATCATCAACTTTGCGCTGCTCTTTCGGCTCCATCCAGTCGTCCGGATTGAACGTCCCGTTCGATCCATCTCCCCGTGGAATTTCGCAGGCATATGTTGTGCCAAGGTGGCTCGCGTCAAACCGCGAGATCGTTCCCGCCCCCGACTGACCCGCCAAGATACGGCTCCAGGTTTCTTCAACCCCGCACGCCAAAGGCGATACCATTCCTAGTCCTGTAACGACGACCCTGCGCATGCCTGTTCTCCGGTTCTGATTGCCGATAAACCCGTCATACACGGCCCGCCAAACGCGCGCAATCAAGCCGCGCGCCTTCCTGCCAAAGCAATGAAATCCATCCGCAAACCAAACGCGTTAAGCAGAAAAAAAGCCAACAGCGCATAAGGTTCGATTTTCATCTCTCCGGCGCATCATCCATCCCCATGACACCCCAGACTCCTGCGACCCTCGCAATCCTCACGCTCATCGCTTGCCTCGCCGCCGGCGCGGTCAACGCCTGCGCGGCGTCCCGGCAGCTGAACGACTTCGCCGCCGACTATGCCAGCGTCCTGAACACGGCGTCACAAAACACCTGGACCGAAACCAACGACGCCCTGACCCAGAAGTTGCGCGACACCGACGCCATACGCCTTGGCCGCGATCTCAACGCAGAAAGCGCGCCAGCCGACATCACACGCCTGGCGCGCGTCTTGTCGGATGCCTCGTCCCTTCTAAGCGCCCCATGGGAAGCGCGAGAAAGCCACCGCATGCGCACGCTGAAAAACCTCGCCTACGTGGACCACCTCATTGCCGCCACCGACTGTGACATTGCGCCGATCCTGTCGACCACCCCAGACGACGCACCTTCCACGCAAGACGCCGCAAATCCGAGCCACAGCGACGCATACAAACGCACCACACGCCGCATCACATCAGCGCTCGCGTTGCTGCTCGCGCTTGGTCTGCTCATTGCGACCACAGGGCCACTGGCTCTCAGGCACCTAAGACGCTTTGCCACCTCGAAAGCCAGTCGCACGCAAAGACTGAAACGCCACGCCGCAATCATCCCCGTCCTTGTCGCCACCACAGACCGCCCGGCCGAGGTCGCCGACACCGTCGATATTTCACTCGGCGGCGTAAAACTCGCATGGAAGGATGCGCCTCCCCCGGCGTCGCAGATCACCATTGATTTTGGAGGAGAAGACACGGCAGGCGTAATCATCTGGTCAAATGCCTTTTACGCCGGAGTCGGGTTCACCGCACTCCTCACACCCGAAGATCTCAAGGCCATTCTCGCGCGCGCCCAAACCACAGCCTGACAGCGACAAACAAAAAACGGCGCCCCTAAAAGGACGCCGTCTTAATCTGTCGGTCGACCGCTAAAAGTTAAGCAGCGCCTTTGATGAATTTCACTGCATCGCCAAAGCTCTGGATGGTCTCGGCAGCGTCATCAGGGATTTCAATCCCGAATTCTTCTTCAAACGCCATCACCAGCTCAACGGTATCAAGGCTATCCGCACCAAGATCGTCGATGAACGACGCGTTCTCGATGACTTTAGCTTCTTCTACGCCCAGATGCTCGACGACGATCTTGCGCGTGCGATCTTCAATGTCGCTCATGTCAGTTCCTCACATTCATTCGGGGTCTTGGCCCGTTTTTGATACTGTCGCCATTCTAAAGGCGAAAAAACCGGGCCACCCCGTGCCCCGGCAAAGATGAGCGCCGCCTATATCAATTCCCCGTGAAAGGCAAACAATATCCGACAGCACACTTTCTTCCTACAACATGGCCATTCCGCCATTAACATGCAACGTCGCACCGGTCGTATAGCCCGCCTCATCGCTCGACAGATACACCACGGCGCTCGCGATCTCATCGGCCTCACCCATGCGCCCCATCGGCACTTGCGTCAGGATAGCGCCCTTTTGATCCTCCGTCAGCTTGTCCGTCATTGCCGTCGTGATAAATCCGGGCGCCACACAATTCACGGTGATCCCCCGGCTTGCCACCTCATAGGCCAGCGACTTCGACATACCGACGAGGCCCGCCTTGGACGCCGCATAATTCGCCTGTCCCGGATTGCCCGTTGCGCCAACCACAGACGTAATATTCACAATCCGCCCCCAGCGCGCCTTCATCATACCGCGCATAACACCCTTGGACAGGATCATCGCACTCGTCAGGTTCACCTGCAAAACGGACGCCCATTCTTCGTCCGACATCCGCATGAACAGATTGTCCCGCGTGATCCCGGCGTTGTTGACCAGAATATCCACCGAGCCCATGGCCTCCACGGCCGCCTTCGGCAAAGCCGCCACATCCGCACTGTCACTCAGGTTGCACGGCAACACATGCGCCCGCTCGCCAAGCTCGCTCGCCAAAGCCGCCAAAGGCTCCACCCGCGTGCCCGACAATCCGACAGTGGCTCCGCGACCATGCAAACCCCGCGCTATCGCTGCGCCAATACCACCAGACGCGCCCGTCACCAAAGCCGCCTTGCCTTCCAAATCAAACATCCAACTGCCCTTCTTTTTGGTTCAAATATCCCGGGGTGAGGCCCAAAGGGCCGAGGGGCAGCGCCCCTACCCGCGCAACGCCTCCACAGCCCCCGCCACATCCGCCGCCGTCCCGACAGCCCGCGTCTCCGCATCCTTGGCAATCCGCCGGATCATCCCCGACAAGGCCTTGCCCGCACCGATCTCCCAAAACGCCGTGACACCAC
>JARFRG010000260.1 GCA_029287375.1 Boseongicola sp.
ATTTCCACGTGCGTTTTGTAAATCCTTAGTGTAGGAGATAGTTTAACGCTGAACTATTCTACACCACCAGGGGAGGAAGTCGTCCATGGCCGCAAAGCGGGCAACGCGCAAATCGAACGCCTCGAAAGAGGAACTCCTGAAATTTTACCGCGAGATGCTGCTGATCCGCCGGTTTGAGGAAAAGGCAGGCCAGCTTTATGGCATGGGCCTGATTGGCGGTTTCTGCCACCTCTATATCGGACAGGAAGCGGTCGTTGTGGGCCTTGAGGCCAACACCGAGGAAGGCGACAAGCGCGTCACCACCTACCGCGACCACGGGCATATGCTGGCCTGCGGGATGGACCCAAAAGGCGTGATGGCCGAATTGACCGGACGCTCGGGCGGCTATTCCAAGGGCAAGGGCGGCTCGATGCACATGTTCTCGAAGGACGCCCATTTCTATGGCGGCCACGGGATTGTCGGCGCGAACGTACCACTGGGTGCCGGGCTTGCGTTGTCGGACAAATACAAGGGCAATGATCGCGTGACCTTTACCTATTTCGGGGATGGTGCCGCGAACCAGGGTCAGGTGTACGAGGCCTACAACATGGCCGAGATTTGGGATCTGCCCGTCATTTTCGTGATTGAAAACAACGGCTACGCGATGGGCACATCGGTCCAGCGGTCGACGCACTCCAAATCCCTATGGGAGCGCGGTGCAGCCTACGGGATCGAAGGCGAAGAAGTCGATGGCATGGACGTGCTGGCGGTGAAAGAGGCCGGCGCGCGCGCGATTGAACACTGCCGCGCTGGCAACGGCCCTTATATCCTCGAAGTGAAAACCTATCGCTATCGCGGGCATTCAATGTCCGACCCGGCCAAGTACCGCACGCGCGAAGAAGTGCAGAAAATGCGCGAGGAACGCGATGCCATCGAACAGGTACGCAAGCGTTTGCTGGAAGGCGATTCGACCGAGGACGAATTGAAAGAGATCGACAAAGAGATCAAAGCGATTGTGAACGAGGCGGCGGAGTACTCGAAAGAGAGCCCGGAGCCGGAGTTGAGCGAACTTTGGACAGATATTTATGTAGACGGCGTCGCGCCGCAGAACGCTTAAGGGGAGGTTCACGACATGGCGACTGAAATTCTTATGCCCGCGCTTTCCCCGACAATGGAAGAAGGCACGCTTGCAAAATGGCTGGTGAAAGAGGGCGACACCGTTTCGTCCGGCGACATTCTGGCCGAAATTGAGACCGACAAGGCGACAATGGAATTCGAGGCGGTCGATGAAGGGATCGTCGGCAAAATTCTTGTGGCGGAGGGTACCGAAGGTGTTGCGGTCAACACACCGATTGCGGTGATGATCGAAGACGGCGAAAGCGCCGACGATATCTCGGCGTCTGCCGCTCCGGCTGCTGCCGAGGCCCCCGCCGAAGCCCCCGCGCCTGTGGCCGCGTCTGCGCCAGCCGCTCCGAAGGTTTCGGTTTCGCTTGAGCCGGATTATCCCGAAGGCACCGAAATGGTTGCGACAACGGTACGCGAAGCCTTGCGCGACGCGATGGCCGAAGAAATGCGCCGGGACGATACGGTGTTCCTGATGGGCGAAGAAGTTGCTGAATATCAGGGTGCCTATAAAATCTCGCAAGGTCTGCTGGACGAATTCGGCGCACGACGTGTGATCGACACACCGATCACCGAGCATGGATTTACCGGCATCGGCGTGGGTGCGTCCTGGGGTGGTTTGCGCCCGATCGTCGAATACATGACGTGGAACTTTGCGATGCAGGGCATCGACCACATCATCAACTCGGCAGCCAAGACGCTTTATATGTCCGGCGGACAGATGGGGTCTCCTATCGTGTTTCGGGGGGCCAATGGTGCGGCGGCGCGCGTCGGCGCGCAGCACAGCCAGGATTATGCGGCATGGTATGCGTCGGTTCCGGGACTTTACGTGGTGCAGCCCTATTCGGCCGCAGACGCAAAAGGCCTTTTGAAGACTGCGATCCGCGAAAACAACCCGGTCGTGTTCCTTGAAAACGAGATCATGTATGGCAAGTCGTTCGACGTGCCGAAGCTGGACGATTTCACCATTCCGTTCGGCAAAGCACGCGTGTGGCGGACCGGCGATGACGTCACGATCGTCTCGTGGGGCATTGGCATGAGTTACGCTTTGGAGGCCGCAGACGCTTTGGCGCAGGACGGTATCTCGGCGGACGTGATTGATTTGCGCACGTTGCGGCCTTTGGACATGGCAACGGTGATCCGTTCGGTTCAAAAGACCAACCGCTGTGTGACCGTCGAAGAGGGCTGGCCGGTGGCGTCCATGTCGGATCATATCGGCGCCGAAATCATGCGTGAGGCGTTTGATTATCTGGATGCGCCGGTATTGGCGTGTACGGGCAAGGACGTTCCGATGCCGTACGCGGCGAACCTTGAAAAGCTGGCGTTGACCTCGACGAAAGAGGTTATCGATGCCGTCAAGGCTGTGACCTACCGCTAAGATGGAAGTCCACGGTATTGACATGACCCGCGAAGCCTATCGCATTTCGACCCCGGTTAACGGGGTCGAGGTGGCAGAGTTTGTGCCAGAGGGTCTGGTCATGGAAATGCTGGGGTTGAACCGTCGTCCCGGCCACGGTGAAGTCTATGCCTGGCTTGAGAAACATTTTGTGGCCGTTGAGGCCGCGCTGAACAAACGACATTCCGGTGACGAGCCCAAGCGGCCGTTCGACCGGATCACACTTGCGGAGGAAGCCTGATGCCCACCGAAATTCTGATGCCCGCTCTTAGCCCGACCATGGAAGAAGGCACGCTGGCCAAGTGGCTGGTAAAAGAAGGCGACGCCGTGTCGTCGGGCGACCTTCTGGCCGAGATCGAAACCGACAAGGCAACGATGGAATTTGAGGCCGTCGATGAGGGCATCGTCGGCAAAATTCTGGTTGCCGAAGGCACCGAAGGCGTTTTGGTAAACACGCCGATTGCGGTTCTGTTGGAAGACGGCGAAAGCGCGGATGACATTGGCGAGGCGTCGGCTGCGCCGGCTGCGGCACCGGCGGCGTCCGAAAAGGAAGAGGCCCCGGCGAAAGCGGAAGCTCCGGCAGAGACCGAAGAAGCGGCAGCCCCTGCCCCGGCTGCGCCTGCGGCGGCGGACGGAAGCCGGATATTCGCCTCGCCTCTGGCGCGTCGGATCGCCAAGAACAAAGGTCTGGACCTGACTGGGGTCAAGGGATCCGGGCCAAAGGGTCGGATCGTGAAGGCGGACGTTGAGAACGCGCAAAGCGCGCCAGCACCTGCGGCGGCGGCCTCGAAAGCGGCGGCTCCGGCGGCAGCGGCGGCGTCCACCGGACCAAGCACCGAACAGGTTCTGAAGATGTATCAGGGCCGCGAGTTCGAGGAAGTGAAGCTTGATGGCATGCGCAAGACGATCGCCGCGCGCCTGACCGAAGCCAAGCAGACCATCCCGCATTTCTACCTGCGCCGCGATATCAAGCTGGACGCCTTGCTGAAATTCCGCAGCCAGTTGAACAAGCAGTTGGAAAGCCGTGGCGTTAAGCTGTCGGTGAACGACTTTATCATCAAGGCCAGCGCGATTGCACTGCAGCAGGTGCCGGACGCAAATGCTGTCTGGGCAGGCGACCGTGTGCTCAAGCTAAAGCCATCGGACGTGGCGGTGGCCGTCGCAATCGAGGGCGGCCTGTTCACGCCGGTCTTGAAAGACGCCGATATGAAGTCGCTGTCAGCCCTGTCGGCCGAGATGAAAGATCTCGCCGCGCGCGCGCGTGATCGCAAACTTGCGCCGGACGAATACATGGGCGGCAGTTTCGCAATCTCGAACCTCGGCATGTTTGGCATCGATAACTTCGACGCCGTGATTAACCCGCCGCACGGAGGCATTCTGGCCGTTGGTGCAGGGGTTCCCAAACCTGTCGTGGGCGACGATGGCGAATTGACGGTTGCGACTGTGATGTCGGTCACACTAAGCGTCGATCACCGGGTCATCGACGGCGCACTTGGCGCTCTGTTGCTGAACGCGATCAAAGAGAACCTTGAAAACCCTGTCGCGATGCTGGCCTGATACCGCCTTCGCATCAGGCGAAATAATCACCAATAAGCGGGCCGTTTTGACTGGTGTCAAAGCGGCCCCTTTCGTTTTCGGACCATAAAGTTGCCAGCATTTCAACAAGGACCGGAACATGGACTGGAAATCTCAGCTGGAAGACACAAGCGGAGCGCTTGCCACGTTTCGCGCCGCACGGCCTGAAACGGGGGCTGGGTTTACCGCTTTATACCGGGCCTCGATGAACGAAGGCGCGATGAGCCTGCGCGAGAAAGAACTTGTGGCTCTCGGTATCGGTATCTCAAAGCAATGCGTTGATTGTATTGGCTTTCATGTTCAGGGCGCGGCCAAGGCAGGCGCAAGCCGGGATGATATTGCCGACACGATCTCGGTGGCCGTGGTGATGGGGGGCGGGCCGGCATATATGTACGGGGTCAAAGCGCTTGAGGCTTTCGATCAGCTTATCCCACACGAAACGTCGCACAGCGGCTGACCGAAAGGTCTCAACTTATCCTGCAAATAAGCCGACAGCGTCCGAACGCTGCCGGCAATTGCTAGTATTGATAGCCGGGAGTCGATTTCGACAAAGCGATCTCTTCGGCGTTCATTTCCTCGTCGATGCCGTCAAACAAAGGCGTCGTCAGATACCGCTCTCCGGTGTCGGGCAACATGCACAGAATCACCGATCCTTCGGGCGCGGTTTCGGCGACTTTCATTGCGACGGCAAAGGTCGATCCTCCCGAAATACCGGTAAAGATCCCTTCTTCCTGCGCCAGACGCTTTGACCACGCGATGCCCTCGGGTCCGGCTATCGGGATCATCTGATCGAAATACTTCTTTTCGATGGCCTCTTCAAAGAGGTAGGGAACAAAGTCCGGCGTCCAACCCTGAATCGGATGCGGCTCCCATGCGGGGTGGCTTCCGGCGGGATGAACCCCGTCGCGGTCCTGCGCTGTGCCGGATGAGACAATGGCCGCGTTGGCCGGTTCGGTGCAGATGATTTTCAGGTCCGGCATTTCTTTACTCAACACGCGGCTGGCGCCGACCAGCGTCCCGCCAGTGCCATAGCCAGTCACCCAGTAATCCAGCCTCTCATCCTTGAAATCGCCCAGAATTTCACGTGCCGTCGTGTGTTCATGGATTTCGGCATTGTCATTGGTGTCGAACTGACGCGCCCAGAACCATCCGTTTTGTTCGGCCAACTCTCGGGTCTTGTTGTACATGCCCATGCCCTTTTCTGCACGCGGCGTCAGCACGACCTTGGCACCAAAGAAACGCATGAGCTTGCGACGCTCAATGGAAAAACTGTCCGCCATCACGATCACCAGCGGATAACCCTTGGCCGCGCAAACCATCGCCAGTCCAATTCCGGTATTCCCGGATGTTGCCTCGACCACGGTCTGACCGGGCTTTAGGCGTCCATCGCGTTCGGCGGCCTCAATGATATTCGTGGCAAGTCGGTCTTTAACAGAGCCCGCCGGATTGAACGCCTCGAATTTCACATAGATCGTGGCGTTGTTCGGCCCGATCCGGTTGATGCGGATGACAGGCGTGTCTCCAACCGTATCGAGAATTGACTCGTATCGGCGGCCTCGGCCATTGGTCTGTCTGATTGTCACAAGATGTCCCCCTCGGCGGCATGAAACTGGCCGCAGACTGCGCCTCTGGGTCAAAATACGCAAGGCGACGACCCGCAATAGGACCGCCCATCCGGTTCATCCGTGCTTGGAGGGAATGTTTGTCCCGGCTTTGGCTTATTCGCCGGGACAGCCGTTCAGGATTTGATCCATCGTCAGAGCGGGCTGGTCGCACCCGGCTTCTCCGACGATCTTGGCGGGAACACCCGCCACGGTTTTGCAGGGTGGTACTTCTTCCAGAACCACGGACCCCGCCGCAATCCGCGAGCAGGATCCGACGCGGATATTGCCAAGAACATGGGCGCCAGCGCCGATAAGAACACCGTTGCCGATCTTTGGGTGACGCTCGTCATCTTCTTTGCCCGTGCCACCCAGCGTAACGGAATGCAGCATCGACACATTGTCGCCAACCACAGCCGTCTCGCCGATCACAATGGAATGTGCGTGGTCGATCATCAGCCCCTTGCCGATCGTGGCGGCCGGGTGAATATCGACGCCGAAAACCTCGCTCACGCGGGCCTGAATGAGATATGAGATATCGCGGCGTCCCTGCTCCCAAAGCCAGTGACCGACGCGGTACGCCTGGACGGCCTGAAAGCCTTTGAAGAACAAAAGCGGCTGCATCAAACGGTGACATGCGGGATCACGCTCAAAAATCGCCACAAGATCCGCGCGCGCCGCATCGCCAAGTTCGGGCGCGTCAGCGTAAGCTTCGTCGACAATTTCGCGCAGGATTTGTGCGGACATTTCCTCCGACGACAGCTTCATCGCGATGCGATAGCTTAACGCCCGTTCAAGAGAGGCGTGGTGCAGAATGCTGGAATGCACAAGTCCACCGATCAGCGGCTCATCGTGGACGGCAACGCGTGCATCGTCACAGATCTGGTCCCAGACCGGATCAAGCTTTTGGGGTTTACGCTGCTGCTCGGCCATGGCCAAATCCTTTTCACTGTCTCGCGCCACCTACACCATATAGGCATAAGCGGGAAACCTGAAAAGCCCCGTGCAAGCGAAAGCAAAGGCACAGATGGACCTGAAAGACGCAAAAACCGTTCTGCAAGAAGAGCTTAAAGCACTTGAGGCGGAAGATGCGCTTGGCGCGGACGATCAGAAAACCGTGGTTTTGGATCAACAGTCTGTTGGTCGTCTCAGCCGGATGGACGCTATGCAGCGTCAGGCTATGGCGCAAGCCGTTGGCCGGCGACGCGCAGGACGTCGCGCGCGCATCATCGCCGCGCTCAAAAGAATTGACGAGGGGGAGTTTGGCTTTTGCCAGGAGTGCGGCGACGACATTCCGGACGGCCGGATCGCATTGGACCCGACCGTCAGCCTCTGTTTGCCCTGCGCTAAGGCGTGACGCGGATCAAGCCCGCGGAAGCGTCAATTCAGCGAAATGCACCGCGAGCCGGATAACGCCCGTGCCAGAAAAGTTACCCCCTGTGGCCGTCAGAATCACATCGGTATCCACATAGTACGCCAGCGGATTGCCGGTAATGCCACGCGCCCACGCGCCCGCCGATACGCCAATGCCGCTGCCATACCGGTTGGCGCTGCCGCTCACGCCTATTTCCAACGTGCTTGGCCCCCCGATATCGGAAGTCACCCGTCCGGTAATGCCGTAGACCGTGGCGTTCGCCGGAATTGCACCGACGACAATGCTTGTGGCACCGGCAGACACCGCGTGATCGACTTCGATCGAACGATGCACAAAACCCGCCCCATTGGCCGAAAACGCGCCGCAGCCTTCTATCCAGTCGACCCCATCGAAAGCCACCGATGTTCCCGTATCTGCCCGCCATCCGCGCCAGCCTGCTTGCGGGGCGACAATCACCCAGCCACCATTGAGATAAAGCGCCAAAGCGCCGTCGTGACCTAACCAATCACCCGTCGCTCCGGCCCCGACAGCGTAAAGCGCCCCATCGGCCGGGTTTGCCGGAGCCGACGTCACGCCCGCGCCCACAAGCGTGATCTGCGCCAAAGCGTCAAGGCGGGCAAAAGCCTCATTCACGGTCACATGCTTTTGTGCCTGTGCGGGCTGAACCAAAGGCAGCCCCAATTGTGTGGTTTCAGTCATCGATCGTCACCATTCCATAATGTCCCGGACCAAATCGCTCCGAAAGCTGTGCCACTTCGACATCAAACGTGCCGCTGATACCGTCCGCGACTTGCTCGGCTACCGGGTAGGTCCAAGACGGTGCGAAAACTGTCGCCTCCCGTCGCAAGGTTCCACCCACGCGCACCCTGATCTGATAGGCTTCGCTTGCCTCGCCCAAGGGGACATCGCCGATCCCCCAAAGCCCGCCATCAACGCGCGTTTGACGCACCCACGACACCGCAACCGCACCCAAGTCCTGCCGTTTCCATTTCAAATGCGATGGCTGGTAGGGTCTCAGTCCAATCCCGAATGCCGTATGCTCGACCTGTGTGTAGGCGGGATGATCCACGGCTTTGGCAGCCGGACCAATCCGATACTGACGCGCCAGACCACGCTGCGACGGCGACAGCGGCAATTGGCGCACCGACCCGTCCAACACTACGATGACCGACCCGACCGGCCAAACGTCGGGGATAACACCATCCGTCCCCGCCTGCCCGCGCAGACGCGATGACAGCGCCCACGTATCCTCTCCGACAAGCTCTGCTTGACGATATTGAAAGACTTCCCAATCCCCCGTGTTCACATCGCCAATCGCCGCAATATTGCCGCCGCTCAAAAGAGCACTTTCGCTGATGCTGCTTAACGCGCCGCCCGAGAATTTGACGACAAGCGCCGCCCCCCGGTCGTACTGCCCAACGCGCGCTGACGCCAACGCCGTCAAGGTTTCCCCCATCATCGCGGGGCGCGGCAGAGCCGCCTCAAACCGCCAATCGTCGCCGCTGTCCGAACCATACACCGCGACAGAGCCGGGCCAAGGCAAGGCCGTCACCGCGATCGCAGGCGCCTCGGGGCTTTCGTCGCCAGCCAGCAGCGGCAAATCCAGAAGAACCGGCCATACCGGCAACGGGGCCAAAACCGGCGGCGTCGGCACAGTCACTTCCGGCGCAGGCACTCGCTCGTATACACCCGACGCCACCCGCACCGCCTCGATCCGTCTGGCACCCGTGTCTTCGATCCGGTCCACACGAAATTGCCCCGTGGTTTCTTCGGTCTCAAGCTGCACAATATCACCCGCGGAAACTGCGAACGACGGTGGCACTGCGAACGACACCTGATCACGGGCCACGCGCGCTTCAGACAACCAACGCTCAGTCGTCTGGAAGCCCTCGGATTGCGTCAAAACAAGCGCCACTTCACTCGTGGCAATTGCTGCTTCAGTCGCATCCGGAAACGCACTTTCCTCGGCCCGCACCTGATAATCGCCATCCGCCTCAATGAAATTCAGGCGCACACGACCCGGGACATCGACCTGCGGCTCTCGCGTCTGAACGACACTCCCTTGCGCGTTCTCCACAAGATCATCCGGTGTCACGACCGCAATCGATCGCGCGTCGCGGTTCCTGAATACAAGCGTCCCACCGCGCTCAACAACATCAACACCGCCCGCCAGCAACAACGGCTGTAGCGCCGTACGCGCGTCCTCATTGCCATCCAGCCGATAGCCGCGCACGAAACCATAAAGCTCCGATACATCCACATCCCCGACCCCGGCCCGCGCGCAGACCTCCGTAACAACACCAGCCAAAGACCGCGATGACACCCGCCCGGACAACCAATGCCCGCGCGCATAATTGTCCCCGTCGCTCCAAAGTCCGGCATTGCCCGGAAACTGCGGATAGGGGCGCGTGTCCCAGGCCCAGACAAACATCCGCGCCGGATCCACCATTTGACCATCGAACAATGTGGCCTCCGGGTTGTTCGACGTGTCCCCCCAGAACTCGGACATCGCCCGCAAATACTGCATCTGGATCAGATCATCCCGCGCGCCGCTGGAGTACTTTGGCAAAGCGCTTTCTGACGATTTGGGGTCGAGAAATTTGTTCGGCTGATTGGTGCCTTTATCAATCGCGGCACAGCCAATTTCG
>JARFRG010000005.1 GCA_029287375.1 Boseongicola sp.
AAAGGCGACATTGACATGATCACGGCATTGGTCGAGGCGATGGAAACCGCCAAGCGACCTTTGTTTTACACAGGTGGCGGCGTTATCAATTCCGGTCCGGCTGCAAGTGCTCTGTTGCGCGAACTGGTCGAAGCAACGGGCTTTCCGATCACGTCCACTTTGATGGGGCTTGGCGCCTACCCTGCCAATGGCGACAAATGGCTTGGCATGTTGGGTATGCATGGTTTGTATGAAGCAAACCTTGCGATGCATGATTGTGATTTGATGATCAATATCGGTGCGCGTTTTGACGACCGGATCACGGGCCGGGTTCAGGACTTCTCGCCGGGCTCAATCAAAGCCCACGTCGATATCGATCCGTCCTCGATCAACAAAGTGATCCACGCGGACATGCCTATCATTGGCGATGTCGGTCACGTTCTTGAGGACATGCTGCGGATCTGGAAGTCACGCGGACGCAAGACAAATGTCGGCGCTGTAAAGGGCTGGTGGGAGCAGATCGCGACCTGGCAGGCCGTCGATTGCCTTGCCTTCAAACAGGAAGGTCCGGTAATCAAGCCCCAATACGCGTTGTCGCGCCTTGAGGCGCTGACCAAGGACCATCCGTCAAGGTATATTTGTACCGAGGTCGGCCAGCATCAAATGTGGGCAGCGCAATACCTGGGGTTCAATGATCCAAACCGCTGGATGACGTCGGGTGGACTTGGGACCATGGGGTACGGGTTTCCGGCCTCTATTGGCGTCCAGATGGCGCATCCGGATGCGTTGGTGATCAACGTCGCCGGAGAAGCGTCGTGGCTGATGAATATGCAAGAAATGGGCACGGCCATGCAATTCCGCCTGCCGGTGAAGCAATTCATTTTGAACAATGAGCGCCTTGGCATGGTACGTCAGTGGCAGGAACTGTTGCACGGTGAGCGTTACTCTGAAAGCTGGTCAGAGGCTCTCCCCGACTTTGTGAAACTGGCAGAAGCCTTTGGTGCCAAAGGTATATTATGCTCTGATCCAACTGAGTTGGACGACGCCATAATGGAAATGCTGAATTATGAAGGGCCGGTCATTTTCGATTGTCTGGTCGAAAAGCATGAAAATTGCTTCCCGATGATTCCGTCAGGAGAACCTCACAACAAAATGTTGCTTGGTGAAGTATCCACCAAGGATGCGATTGGCAGCAAAGGCGCCGTGATGGTGTGACCTCGTGGGGCTCTGCCCCACACCCCGAGGTATTTTTGAAAGGATGAAGAGAGGCCATGTCTCCACTTAAGATCAAAAAAGGCGCGTCGAGCCATTCTGCATATGACCTTCGCGATCCGCATTCCGAAGAAATTGAGCGGCACACGCTTGCAGTGGTGGTCGACAACGAGGCCGGTGTGCTTGCGCGCGTCATTGGTTTGTTTGCCGGTCGCGGGTACAATATCGAAAGCCTGACTGTGGCGGAGATCGATCATAGCGGCCACATGTCTCGGATCACCATTGTAACGACCGGAACTCCGTCGGTGATCGAGCAAATCAAAGCGCAACTTGGGCGGATCGTGCCGGTCCACGAGGTGCATGACCTCACGGTTGACGGACCAAGTGTCGAACGTGAGCTTGGGCTTTTTAAAGTTGCAGGCACTGGCGACAAACGCGTTGAAGCCTTGCGTCTTGCCGACATTTTTCGGGTGAATGTGGTCGATTCCACATTAGGAAGTTTTGTGTTCGAGATCACCGGAACGCCAGAGAAAATCGATGCTTTCGCGGACCTTATGCGTCCCCTTGGCTTGTTAGAGGTTGCGCGCACTGGCGTCGCGGCACTGTCGCGCGGAGACAGCATCGCCTGATTTCTTGCCTTTCCAAACAGACCCTGTGCACGCGCGGCAGTTTCCCTGTCGCGCGTTTGCTTTATGTGTTTAGGAAATTCCGCATCGGAGACACTCAATGACATTTCGCCCCGTAAAATCGACCAGCCAAGCCATGCCAACGATGGAAGGTGCCGGCGTCCATTTGCATCGTGTCTTCGGTTTTGGCGATCCTGATGAGAGCGATCCGTTTCTACTTTTGGACGACTTTCGCAATGATGATCCGGCATTGTATCAAAAGGGATTTCCCTGGCATCCGCATCGCGGCATTGAGACGATCACCTACGTTCTTGAAGGCAAAGTCGAGCATGGTGACAGTCTTGGGAATCGCGGGGTTCTGGGGCGCGGTTCGGTTCAGTGGATGACGGCTGGGTCCGGTATTTTGCATCAGGAAATGCCAAAGGGTGATTTTTCGGGGCGGATGCATGGATTTCAGCTTTGGGCGAATTTGCCGGGTGCGCACAAGATGACCGACCCGCGGTATCAGGACATTCAAGGCTCTGATATTCCTCAGATTATTGATGACGACGGAACATGCGTCAAAGTGATCATCGGGTCATTCTGGGGAAAGGCCGGTCCAGTGGATGGGATCGCATCGGAGCCGATGTTCGTGGATATTTCGGTCCCTCCCAACACGCGAAAGGTTCTTCCGGTTGATGCTTACTCGAATGCGTTTGCCTATGTTTTTGCCGGATCGGGTATCTTTAAAGACGCCTCGCAACCTATTGGAATAAGGGTTGAAAAGGAATACCGCGGTGAAGAACTGAATATCCGAGACATGTCTGGGAATCGGACGCTTGTGCGGTTCGATACGGGGGATGAAATCAGCGTGACCAGCGGCGACGAAGGTATCCAGTTTCTGTTGATCTCGGGGCGCCCCTTGCAAGAACCCGTGGCCTGGCATGGTCCGATTGTGATGAACACGCAGGCCGAATTAAGACAGGCGATCAAAGAGCTTAACAACGGAACCTTCATCAAGTCTCAGCATTGATATCGAACGGTTTGTGCGGGCCATCGTACCTTAGTTACGGGGCAAAACACCCTGTCGGTATCGCGTCGGTATTGCGTCGGTGCGTACGTTCGCCGAGATCACCGGATCTTAAGGTGCCATTCGTAGATTTCCCATCTGAGGCTGCAAGTTCAGGTATTCTTAACCTGCGTAGGTCAAGTCTGTGGGATGAAATCAGCGACGCACAGCAAATTTCGGCCAAGGCGACGCCGAGATGATCTTTTGGTCAGATCCGAACCGTTGGCTGGGTCCGTTGGGCTAGGCCGTGATGGCTTCCAACGCGGTTTTGACCTTGCCGACCGCCGCATCCACATTCGCCAGCTTGTCCAATCCAAAGAGACCTATGCGAAACGTCCGAAAATTCTCGGGTTCGCCAACCTGCAACGGTACGCCAGCCGCAATCTGCATGCCCTGCGCCGAAAACTTCGAGCCGTTTTGAATGTCCGGATCATCGGTGTAAGAGACGACCACGCCGGGTGCTTCGAACCCGGGGGCCGCAACACTGGCAAAACCGTGATCCGCCAGAACAGCGCGGACTTTTCGCCCAAGATCGATCTGTTGCGCCTTCACAACGTCAAATCCAATCGCCTTGGTTTCAAGCATTGTGTCACGAAACGTCACAAGCGCATCGGTCGGCATCGTCGCATGATACGCATGCCCCCCACCCTCGTAGGCCTGCATGATTTGGTACCATTTTCCAAGATCGCAGGCAAAACTGGTGCTTTGGGTCTCGCCAAGGCGCCCAATGGCATGGTCGCTCAGCATCACAAGGCCTGCGGCAGGCGATGCGCTCCACCCCTTTTGCGGGGCCGAAATCAGAACATCGACGCCCGTTTCCGCCATATCGACCCAGATTGTCCCGGACGCGATACAGTCCAGAACAAATATCCCGCCGTGGGCATGTACCGCCTGCGCCACCGCGCGAATGTAGTCATCCGGCAAGATGATTCCCGCCGAAGTTTCCACATGCGGCGCAAAGACGACATCCGGTTTTGTCTCGGCTATTTCGCGGATGACGTCCTCGATCGGTGCGGGTGCGAATGGTGCTTGATGATGGTTTCCGGTGCGGCGAGCCTGCAGCACCTTGGCGCTGGCGGGGATGTCGCCTGCGTCGAAAATCTGGCTCCAGCGATAGGAAAACCAACCGTTTCGGATCACCAGAGCCTTGCGGTTCGTCGCAAATTGCCGGGCCACGGCCTCCATTGCGTACGTGCCACCGCCCGGAACGATGGCCACGCCGCTTGCGGAATAGACGTCTTTCAACATCGACGAAATGTCGTTCATCACCGCCTGAAACGCTTTGGACATATGGTTGAGCGAACGGTCGGTGAAGACCACGGAGAATTCCATCAATCCGTGGGGATCAATATCAGAGCCAGTGGACATGGGGCGTACTCCCTTTGAAACTTTTGCTGCAATCGGGATAGCGCGTGACGTCGGACGGGGGAAGATGTGTTTTCTTCGCGCGGGGCTGACTTACGATTTGGTGAACCGCGCGCGCGCAATCAAACGCGTGTGTCACTGCATCACCAGGCGGTCGCGAAGTCCTATTTCGCGAGGAGTGCGGCACCGTCGGGGCTGTCGATGACGTATTTCCATCGGCCGTCCGGCTGCTTTCGGGCAACTTCCACGGTCACGCCGGGCGCCTTGTCGCCGCTGACTGGTGTCATTGTCCATGCGTTCTGCACGAGAGCCAAATCCCCTGTTTCAAATGCGACCTGCCCGCTGAAATCCAACTTTGCTCCGGAATCGACATATCCTTGCAACACGACGCGGATCTGATCTCGGCCTTTCGCCGTGCCGTGATGGTTCGGGAAAACGGCACCTTCTTCATAAAGCTCAAGCAACCCTTCCACGTCACCTGCGGCAAACCTGTCCGAGAACAGTCCGATGAGGTCTTTTGCGCTTTGTGCGGACATCTTCAGCCGCCTTCATTCCTGATTTCTAATGCAGGAATAATGCGCCCGGATATTGCGAATGCAACTGAAATCTCAAGCTGTTGGCGTCACAAAAACCCGACCATTCTGCGCAACAGGGTCTGGCTGCGCAGGGCTTTCAAGCGGAGACGTCCGGCTTACCCGAACGACGCGCGGATGAACCTTCCGGTGGTTTTTGTGCGAACACGTCGATTGCGCGAGCACGGCGGCTGCAAGGTCAATATGATGCGTTCAAGGATCGGAACAAGCGTGTGTTCGGTGCCTTCGGCAAGCGGCACAGTCTGTGTGCCTGCCTTTAAACGCACGCGTAACTGTGCGGGTTTGGTTGGCTGTTTGGAGCGCACGATAAACACGCTTTCGATGTCTGCCACTTTGAGGATTGTGCGGACACAAAAGCGGTCCTTGGCGTTGAGGGTGCCAATCCGGACCTCGCCGCGTGCGCTATCGACCTGGAATTTCATCCGAAAGCCACGATCCGCATAACGATGCAGACCAAAGCCAACCGCAAGAAAGGCGATCAGCATGGCAGCTTGAATTGCGACAACGCCATTCGTCGGGCTGGTCATGCCGGGCAGGAACAATATGATGCCTGCAGCCGGGATCATCATCATTCCGGTCAGTTTGATCGCGAGTTCCCAAAGAATACTTTGGTCATTCTTGCGCTTTCGTTTTTCCGAGACATTGAAGCCCCAATGTGATTCCCAGATACGTAGCTTTGACGCGGCAGTTTGCGCGGCATTCGTGTTCCAAAAATCTTCAGCCAGTGCGTTCATGTTCCGGTTTCTCCGAAGAAGTCTGCCCCGTTACCTATAAGTACCGGGGATTTTGACCAGATTCGGGCAACAAGGCGGCAATTTTTAAGGAAGTTTTAATCAATTCAATCGCGGCTTTGTTGTGACGCATCTGCTTTGGGTGACTTTGGGTCACTTACGGGACCGCGCGCGGCATTCACCAAAGAAGAAGGGGGCCCCGAAGGACCCCCAGTTTCGCTTGTCAGGCTCACTCTTTATATACCGCCCGATTTTTGCCTGCGGCCTGACCCGCGTCAAGGACGAGCGCACCCGCCCCTTGTGAGAGTGGGAAGGCGTGTTACCGCCCCACCCTGTTCGTTTAACTGCATCCGCTTGTTCCGCCGCAGGTGTTGCATTTCATGCAGGTGCCGTTGCGCACCAAAGTATAGTTGCCGCAGTCCCCGCAGGGGTCGCCTTCATAGCCCTGCATTTTGGCTTTGGT
>JARFRG010000089.1 GCA_029287375.1 Boseongicola sp.
TATGTAAAACGATCGATGCCGTTTGGCAGCGCAGGGACACTGAGCGATGACGACGTCTATGCGACCGTGGCCTACATTCTCTATTCCAACGATTTGATTGAAGATGATTTTGTGCTCTCAAATGAGACGTTGCTCGATATAGAAATGCCGAATTCGGATGGTTTCATTATCGATGATCGGGCGCAGGCTGAATACCCCATCTGGACCGTAGAGCCGTGCATGGCGAACTGCAAAGACAGCGTGAAAATCACCATGCGCGCCACCATTCTTGATGTCACGCCGGATCAGAATGTTGCCTCGTCAAACGGTACAGACGTGGTTGCCGCTTCGGCAGAGAGCGAAGCGGCATCTGCGGAAAATGCTGACAGCGAGGAGGCGTCTGTGGCGGCCTATGATGCGGTGTTGGCTGAGGCCGGCGAAAAGGTGTTTGGCAAGTGCAAAGCCTGCCACCAGGTTGGCGAGGGTGCAAAAAATCGCTCGGGGCCTATTCTGACAGGGATCGTTGGAAATCCGGCCGGGGCGGTTGATGGGTTTAAGAAATACTCAAGGCCAATGGCTGCAGCCGCTGATGCCGGTCTCGTCTGGACTGAGGAGGAGTTGGCTGCATTTATCGCGGATCCTCGTGGTTACATGAAGGGCACCAAAATGTCGTTCAGGGGCCTCAGCAGCGATGATGATCGACTGGCTTTGATCGAATACTTGAAGTCTTTCGAGGACTAAGGGATGCATACTTTGCTCGTGATTATAGCTGTCTTGACCGCAACACTTGCGGTCGGGAAAGCTGGTGCGTCCGAGCTGGGGGATGGAGACCGTGGTGCGGCGGTCTTTGCTCAATGCAAGGGATGCCATCAGGTTGGGCCAAGTGCAAAGGATCGCATTGGCCCAAATTTAAATGGTGTCTTCGGGCGGCGCGCTGGTGAAATTGACGGGTTTTCTTACTCAAAAAGCATGGCCCGCGCCGGAGCCGACAATCTCATCTGGACCCAGGACACACTGGACGCATTTCTAGAGAACCCAAAGGCGTTGGTTTCACGCACTCGGATGAGTTTTCGCGGCATAAAGGATGCGGCTGACCGGTCGGACTTACTTGCCTACTTGCGCCGCTACTCGGACGATCCGTCCAACATTCCCGAGGCTGAGCCGACAATAACAGGAACCGATCACAGCGTTGATCCGGAAATTCTCGCGATACAAGGCGACCCCGAATATGGCGAGTATCTTTCGAGCGAATGCACAACTTGTCATCAGATCGACGGGAGTGATGACGGTATTCCGTCGATCACCTTATGGCCGGAGGAAGATTTCGTCGTCGCAATGCATGCCTACAAAGAAAAAGTTCGGCCCCATCCTGTGATGCAACTTATGGCGAGCCGGCTGTCTGATGAAGAGATCGCGGCGCTGGCCGCTTATTTCAAGGGCCTTGAGTGAAGGCCGATAAGGGAGGAAAGAGAATGAAAATCGACAGACGCGTTTTTATTGGAACGGCTGCTGCATCGGCAATACTCACTGCACCCATGGTCACGGCGGCGGGCCACGGAAAGCCTCGTGTCGTCGTTGTTGGCGGAGGCGCAGGGGGCGCAACCGCTGCGCGGTACATTGCGAAAGACAGCAATGGCGAGATTAGCGTCACGCTGATTGAGCCGACCCGTAGGTATTACACATGCTTCTTTTCAAACCTCTATCTTGGTGGATTCAAGCAGATTGAGGATATCGGACATAGCTACGGCACTTTGGCCGCTGGTGGCGTCAATGTAGTTCATGATTGGGCAATTGGCGTGGATCGCGACGCTAAGACCGTTTCGCTCGCCGGAGGCGGCACGGTTGGGTATGACAAGCTGATCCTGTCTCCTGGTATCGATTTCGTAGAAGGCGCGGTTGAGGGCTGGGACTTGTCGGCGCAAAACGCTATGCCACATGCCTACAAGGCAGGTTCGCAGAGCGAACTACTGAAGGCTCAGCTTGCTGCGATGCCACAGGGCGGAACCTTTGCAATGGTTGCGCCGCCGAACCCTTTTCGCTGCCCGCCGGGTCCGTATGAACGCGTTTCGATGGTTGCACACTTTTTGAAGGCAAATAATCCGACCGCAAAAATAATCGTTGCGGATCCAAAGGACAAGTTCTCAAAACAGTCTCTTTTTCAAGAGGGGTGGGCGAACCACTACACAGGCATGGTTGATTGGATCGGAGCGGATTTTGGCGGTGGCGAGGTCTCGGTGGATCCGAACGCGATGACGGTGACGATTGACGGGGAAGAAACCAAAGTTGATGTCTGCAATGTGATCCCCGCAATGAAAGCTGGGCGAATTGCAGAATTGGCGGGCGTCACAGACGGCAATTGGGCGCCGGTGAATGCAGCCGATATGTCGACCAAGGCCGACCCTGATATTCACGTTCTCGGCGATGCATCTAATCAAGGCGACATGCCAAAATCCGGATTTTCGGCAAATAGCCAGGCTAAAGTGTGTGCCAATGCAGTACGCGGTGCGCTCACAGGTTCGCGTGTCTTTCCGGCGAAATTCGCCAATACCTGCTGGTCTCTGATCGACACCGACGACGGTGTGAAAGTTGGTGCCACGTATGAGGCAACGGATGAGAAGATCGCCAAAGTTGATGGGTTTATCTCGGCAACTGGGGAAAGCGCCGAGTTGCGCAAGGCAACGTATGAGGAATCCGAAGGTTGGTATGCTGGCATCACGGCTGACATGTTCGGCTGAGGAACGATCTGCGGGGCCTTGATGTAAGTCAGGGCCCTGCTTCCGGTTGCGACTAGGAAGAACATGCAACAAGGAGGAAAGACAATGAGAGCATTATTAATGGGTGGGCTTCTGGCTTTTGTCGGCGCTGTCGCGCATGCCGAGGACGGGTCCACGATTTACGAATTTGACGGATCATTCGACGATGCTGCATTCGGTGTCGAGAGCGCGATCATCGGACAGGGTTTGGTGATTGACTACGTCAGTCACACCGGGGAAATGCTTAATCGCACAGCCGGGGATGTGGGCAGCTCTACAAAGCTTTTTGAGGCAGCCGACATATTCCTTTTCTGTTCGGCCGTTGTGTCGCGCAAGGTCATGGAAGCCGACCCGATGAACATAGCGCACTGTCCTTACGGTATTTTCGTCGCCGAGCGCGAGGGTAAGGTCATGGTTGGATACCGAAACTATCCGGATGGGCCGATGCAAGAGGTTCAATCTCTTTTAGATGGCATCGCCCGCGAGGCTGTGGGGGAGTGATGAACTACCAGAGTTTCTTCAAAGACGCGCTGAATGAGTTGCGAGATGAAGGCAACTACCGCGTCTTTGCAGATCTGGAACGCCATTGCGGCGCGTTTCCGCGCGCTACTGCGCGCGCGGAATTGAATTCAGATGTGACGATCTGGTGTTCAAACGACTATCTTGGGATGGGACAGCACCCCAGTGTTCTGGCCGCAATGCATGATGCGCTTGATCGCTGCGGCGCCGGTGCAGGCGGAACCCGTAACATTGCGGGCACTGCGCA
>JARFRG010000091.1 GCA_029287375.1 Boseongicola sp.
CGACATACCACTGAAACTGATCCTCATCACCCCACGTGCAAGCAATCGCCTTTCGCCACGCGTCCGATTTTCCGAGGTCCCGTAGATTATCTAATCGGCGGTCCGCCGAGCAGATGATCGATAGCAATTTCCCTTCTGGAATGGGAAAATGACGCTTGCTTTGGAGGCATCGGAGGATGTCCGGTTTGTCCCGCATGTGAGACATCGGGCACTGGCGCAGCGAACGGCCAGATTGGAATCTGGCCATTTGGCGCTCAGTGAGCGGCCGGTTTCGGGGAATTGTGCTGCACTGCCGCAACTCGGTCACTGTTTCGACCGGTGTGTCGTAGCAATGTTCGCTGCAAATGCATCAGGCCGGTTTGTCCCGCAATTGAGACACTCGTATTGACCGCAGCGAAAGGCTGCTGCAGGTGAAAGCCGACATTCAGGACCAGATTTAGAATTTCCAGTCTCGAACAGCTCCAATCCTTAACACGACGTACACGCACCAAGGCTGGACTTGGCGATGGTAGTCACGGAGCGGAAATCCGTGGCGGCGCTTCGGGCAATGTCAAAAACCGAACGCCACGCAATTCTGAACCAAGCTATGAGCAAGGACGACCGCGAAATGTTGGGGCCGATCGTCTCTGCGCCTGCCTTCTTGTTAGGATTTGATGATGACCTCCACACGCAAACCTGTACTGGTTTCATCGATCTGTCGTGCCGGACGAGGCGGACGAACTCGACGCACTCAACGAAATCTATGGCATGTCTTCAGCGGCGATCCGAACGGCGAGGCGTGCAGTGGAGGAAGCGTCCAATCCGTCATTCATCAGAAAGATAGAAGCCGAACAAGCGGCGGCGAAGTCGGCGGACGACGCGCTCGGCAAAGCCGTCCGTAGCGAAGGGTAGGGCAAACAGTGTGAACAAGTGTACTCTTACTCTAGGTTTGAATCGCACTGACCACGCCTTGCTCAGTATAGACGAACAGCCCAATGTCCCTAAAAACATACTGCTTGCGGGTTCCTGAAGCGGTAGTGGTCGTGTTTACGTCATCATAGAAAAAGCCTTGTCCGCACAAGGCCGCCTTCTCGGAGTCGCCGATCCGAGGCAGGCCGTTGCGTATCCCGTCAAGTTCGCGCAGAGTAAACTCACCACGCCGCGTCAATTCAGTCAGCGCGGCGTCTGCGCCATAGTCAAAGCCGTTGCCTTTCCAATGAACGATTTTGCACAATTCTTCAGTTGTGGCGGTCTGAGGAGTGCCGCCCGTCATGACAGTTTCTTCCATGCATCCAGCTAAAGCAATGGCGCTGGACATGATCAAAAACGCTCTATTCAATTTGCCAATCCTCCTAGGTGAACCATCGGAACGTCAGCACCGTACGAGATAAAGGAACGTATACTCGTCCGTTGGCTTTAAGCAACAAGCGCTAACGATCTGGAGCGGTTCGCGCAAATTAAGGCCTGAACCGCACGCCCGGGGCGTGCGCCCGAAGAGCTAGATCAAGTGCTTACTAAATGCTTACTAAATGCTGAGGAAGTACCAGATATCCTCTAGGGGTTGAATGTAAGTTATTGATTTTGTTGGTGGGCGACCCAGGAATCGAACCTGGCGTGCGTCTCCGCGAGGGAGTTACAGTCCCCTGCCACACCTTGCGGCCTGTCGCCCACGTGCGAACCGTACCTCTGGCCCGCGCGGTCAGATATCGCCGTGGCCGGGGTGGGTCAACACCAAAATCGCCGACTGGACATGGCCTCTTGTCATCTCGAAGGTCACGGCTCACAACCGCAGCAGAAAAATGGAGCGTCTCAACATGAAAAAGCCGACTTGGGTCGTGGAAAAGGAAAAAGCACGCCGACAGGCTGCGGCAGAAACCCTTTGGCTTTTCGGATTGCACGCGGTGCGCGATGCACTCGAAAACCCGGCCCGTGAAAAGCTGACGTTGATTGTCACAAAAAATGCTGCTGACCGTTTGGGCGAGGCGATTGCGACGTCCGGACTGACGCCCGAAATCGTCGATCCCCGAAAGTTTTCCGCGCCTCTTGATCCGGGGTCAGTGCATCAGGGAGCTGCTCTGGAGGTGCGCGCCTTGGACTGGGGGACTGTTCAGGACCAATTGTCGGATGCCGGGCCCGGCGGTATTGCGTTGTGTTTGGACCGCGTCACTGACCCCCACAACGTGGGCGCAATCTTGCGTTCCGCCGAAGTATTTGGCGCATCCGCCGTCATCGCAACGGCGCGGCATGCGGCACCGGAGACGGGAGCATTGGCGAAGACGGCGTCCGGTGCGCTGGAGCGACAGCCCTATCTGCGTGTGCGGAACCTGGCAGCTTCGATGGAAGAATTGCGCGACATGGGTTACTTGCTGATCGGTCTCGATGGCGAAGCAGAAACAGCTCTGGAAACCGCTGTGGCGCAGGCGTCGGGACGACCTCTGGCCTTGGTCTTGGGAGCAGAGGGTCCGGGGTTGCGCGACAAAACCCGCGAAACCTGCGATATTCTGGCGCATATTCCGTTCGCGCGCGACTTTGGCTCTCTCAATGTCTCGAACGCTGCCGCCGTTGCCCTATATGCTGCAGGGCGACGATAGGGAGCCGATATAGATGCCGCATGCACCTAAGATTGCCACCTGTTGTTACTGTGGATCGCGCGCAGCGCTTGTTTTAGGCGGCAAGGAGCGTCACGAACTGGCCTGTGCGACCTGCGGAGCGCCTTTGCACGAAATGAAGATGCTGCGCACGGATGCACGCGGGGATCGCGAACTGGTGCGCCCTTCTGCGATACGGTCGACGCGCAAAGCGTCAAAAGGTCACCGAGCGCCGAAATCCAAACCGAAAAAGAAAAGTCGCAGCGTAAAAAGTCGTTTCAAGAATGCGCTATGGGATGTGGCTGAAGACGTTTTTGATGAAGTTTTGGACATTTTTGACTAAAGTTCTGTAACAATTTTCACGCTTTCAGGCGGGCGAGTCACTTGGGCGCGATCGGCCCTTTTTACGCCGGTGAGCTTTGCCATCTTCCCTTCAAACGCCAAGCAACAAGGGACACAAAAAATGATGAACCGACGCACCTTTCTAGTAGCGGGTATGAGTGCTGTACCTGCGGCCACCTTCTTGTCGCGTCCAGCCGTTGCAGCGGAACCTCCTGTATTTGCGACCAACAACGTGGCGATCAATGGCTATGATCCGGTTGCTTACTTCACCGAGAGCAAACCAGTTGCCGGGACAGTTGCCTTCACATCTGACTGGGACGGTGCCACGGTCCTGTTTGCCAGCGCCGCCAACAAAGAGATGTTCGACGCAAACCCAGAGGCTTTCGCGCCAAAATACGGGGGCTATTGCGCCTATGCGGTCTCGAAAGGCTATATTGCTTCAACGGATCCGGACGCCTGGACGATCCATGAAGATCGCCTTTATTTGAATTATTCAAAATCTGTGCGTGCGCTTTGGACACTGAAGCGAAGCAGCCATATCAGTTCGGCAGATGCGAATTGGCCGGATGTTCTGGAGGGATAATGTGTCGCAGCAGCCCCGTTCACATCTTTGAGAACTCATCTTTTAAATGCGCGTTGAGTATCCACTTTAAGTGGAGTGGCGCGGGTTCGGAACATTCGCGCCGTCAAAACTGTCCCTCGTTCCGTAACTGACGCCCGGGGCCTTGGCCTTGGGCGTCTTTTTATGTGTTTGGTGATTGGATCCGCGATCATGACCCCTTCGGACGAGCGTCTGGCCCGCGCTTTGCTTGAAACAAGAACAATCGCGCTTGTTGGGGCGTCGATGAAACCTGTGCGCCCGAGCCATCGCGTGGGGCAGTACCTGACATCCGCAGGCTACCGTGTGATCCCTGTAAACCCCGGTCATGCCGGAAAGTACCTTTTTGGGGAAAAGATTGTCGCGCGTTTGAGCGACATTCAAGACGAAGTGCAACTAATTGATATTTTTGTAAAATCCGAAAATGTATTGCCGCATGTTAAAGAGGCCGCCGCACATCTTGGCGGTCTTCGCGTGGTCTGGATGCAGCTTGATATTCGCAACGAGGCGGCGCGTGTGTTGGCTGAAAGCAAGGGTCTAACGGTTGTTGAGGATCGCTGCACTGCTATCGAGCATCGGCGCTTGCTGTCGCGCTAGGGTGCGCCGCGTGCCGCTTTTTCTTCCACTCCGGACATGCCTTCGCGCCGTTCCAATTCAGCTAAAACATCCGCCAGCGTGACATCGCGCGCGGTGAGCATGACCATCAAATGATAAAGCACGTCCGCCGCTTCAGATGTAAGCCGCTCCTTGTCACCGCGTACCGCTTCGATGATCGCCTCGATGGCTTCTTCTCCGAATTTTCCCGCCGCTTTCTCCGGCCCTTGTTCCAAGAGCCTGGCAGTCCAGGACGTATCCGGGTCAGTGCCTTTGCGGGCCATGATGGTCATGGCAAGCCGGTCAAGTGCGTTCATGTCAGCCTCATAGGGATGCCTGCGGCCACCATGTGAGCCTTTGCCTGGCCGATTGTATAGTCGCCAAAGTGGAAAATCGATGCCGCCAGTACGGCGCTTGCGTGACCCTCGGTGACGCCTTCCACAAGGTGATCCAGCGTGCCAACCCCGCCCGAGGCAATGACAGGCACCGCGACCGCGTCCGAGATGGCCCGGGTAAGCGGAAGGTTAAAGCCAGCGCGGGTTCCGTCACGGTCCATGGAGGTCAACAGGATTTCGCCCGCACCTTTTGCAACGACGGTCCGCGCGAATTCAACGGCATCAATGCCCGTTTCGCGACGTCCGCCATGGGTGAAAATCTCCCATCGGCCAGGGGCCACGGTCTTGGCGTCGATTGCCACGACAATGCACTGACTGCCAAATCGGTCCGCGGCGCGTGCCACAACGTCAGGGTCGGCAACGGCAGCCGAGTTGAAGCTGACCTTGTCGGCTCCGGCCAAAAGCAAATTGCGCACATCGTCGACTGTCCGCACGCCGCCCCCGATGGTCAGCGGCATAAAGCACTGCTCGGCCGTGCGCGTGGCGAGATCGTACATTGTGCCGCGATTCTCGTGGGTTGCGTGAATGTCGAGAAAGCACAATTCGTCTGCACCTGCCTCATTATAGGCAATGGCGGCCTCAACCGGGTCTCCCGCGTCGATGAGATCGACAAAGTTAACGCCCTTTACGACGCGGCCATCTGCGACATCAAGGCAGGGGATGATGCGGGTCTTTAGCATGGGCTCGTCTTAGCGCAGGTTCGCAGCGTTATCCAGTGACACGTCACAAAGGAACGCTCAGGTTTTTAGAGCTTTAAGCGCGGATGAAAGGTCAATCGCGCCGTCATACAGCGCGCGCCCTGAAATGGCACCCGAGATGACCCCGGTGGCCTTCAATGCAAGGAGATCGGCCATCGACGACACCCCCCCAGAAGCAATGACCGGCAGGTCGACGGCGCGGGCGAGGGCTTCGGTGGCGGGGATGTTTGGTCCCCCCATGGCTCCGTCACGATTGATGTCGGTATAGATGATTGCCGCCACGCCAGCGTCCTCATAGGATTTTGCCAGTTCAACGGCGTCGACCTTTGTGACTTCGGCCCAGCCTTTGGTGGCGACGCGGCCGTCCTTGGCGTCGATGCCGACGGCCACCTGCCCGGGAAAGGCGCGCGCGGCTTCGCGGACCAGTTCGGGCCGTTCGACTGCGACGGTGCCCAGGATCACGCGTGCGAGCCCCTTGG
>JARFRG010000105.1 GCA_029287375.1 Boseongicola sp.
GCAAGGATCATCCAGAATGTCGCTCCCGGTCCGCCGATGCCAACTGCGACGGCAACACCTGCAATGTTACCCAGACCAACTGTGCCGGAAAGGGCCGTGGCAAGCGCCTGAAAGTGGCTGACTTCGCCTGCGTCGTTTGGATCAGAATAATCGCCTTTCACAAGCTGGATTGAGTGGCGGAAAAATCGGAACTGAACAAAGCCGAAATACACGGTGAAAATCGATGCGGCCACAACGAGCCACATCACGATCCATGGGAAACTGGTTCCGGGAAACGGTGCAAAGATCAAGCTTACAAACGGGCCGGTTATGTTTGCAAAGACTTCGTTGACCTTTTGATCGATGCCCATGGCCTCTTGAGCGGCGAGGGGGCTTGCAGCAACGGCCGCAAGCGCCGAGGTCAGCCCGAGTTTTGATAAATTTTTCATGGTATGTCCTTATCCCACGACCGTGACCGGCACGTCAGCGTGCATGACAAGATTTTGGGTTGAGCTTCCGAAGATACGTTTGGCAAAACCATCCGAAGACGCGCGTCCGACGATGATTTGGGATCCACCGTTTTCCACAGTCATTTTGTTCAGCGTTTCGGCAACGTCGCCGTGGCGCACCAGACCGCTCGCGGTGAACCCGGCCTCGCGCAGCGCTGCAACGGCGGGTTCAACGATCCTTTTCGTGGCCAGAGCAATCTCTTCTTCACGCCGTTTGTGGCGCTGTTCGTTCTCTTCGGCTGTCTGGAATGTGAATGGCGACCATTCGATCACATAGATGGCAAGCAATTCGCAGGCACCCAATCTTTTCGCCATGTCCTTGGCGAATGCAAGCGCGCGTTCGCCAGTGTCAGTCCCGTCAAGTCCAATGACAATTTTGGTTGTCATACTGTCCTCCGTGTTCGGTTGTTTTTCTGTTTGGAGAGCTTACGCTCTCTCATTGAGACGTCCATTATAAAATCAAGATCTCATGGATGCCTTGGGGCAGTATTAGTGATATTCACTAGACAATGGGCATTTATTCCAAGTATTTTTGGGGATAATTCTGGAATGTCGGCGATTTTATAGGGATATTTACTGTTGAGTAGGGATTTAGACAGGATCGATTATCGGATCCTTCAAGAGCTTGAGCGCGACGGAAGGCTCTCGATTGTCGAGCTTGCGGCACGGGTCAACCTTACGAATACTCCGTGTTCGGAGCGGGTCAAACGGCTGGAACACGCGGGACTTATTCGGGGCTACCGCGCCATGTTGAACATGGAGAAGCTGGGCTTGGGGCATCTGACAGTTGTGCAGGTGTCGCTTGCCGCGACGGGAGGGCAAAATTCGCTGGATGACTTTAATGCGGCCGTGCGCCGTATTCCCGAGGTTGAAAGCTGCCTTATGGTTGCGGGGTCATTCGACTATTTGCTGACGATCAGGACGCGCGACATTGTGCATTTTCGGAATGTCCTGGGCGATAAAGTTAACAGGCTTCCGGGTATTTTGCAGACGAACTCTTTTGCGGTCATGGAGGTCGTAAAGGAAGGGATTGATGTTCGGTTTGCCCCGTAAACTAACGCGGCCAAATCGGCCGAATGCAATCGGGAAGGGCCGCGTCGTGAACGCGCCTATAAGGTGAAAGCGCACCGGATTTATCTTGAGAATTTTTCGACCTTTCATGACGTGCCGTTTGCTTAGAAGGACAATGGCTATGCAGGTCTCGATACAGAGTTGATGCTGAATGGTACGGCGTAGGTCGCGCACCTGACTGCGATGGGCGAATGGGCGCTCTTTGGCGAAAACCCGGCGGGCTACGTCAGCAACGGGGCAGATGCGGAGTTCGACTTTGATGTGCGGCCTTTTCCATACTGCGAAGGCGCTGGCAACTCGCCACAAGACACGATCTTTGTTGGCGCATCTCTTTGGGTTCTCGAAGACTATGATGACGCGGAATACAAAGGCGTCTGCGTCCTGGGTCGCGCGATCAGACCCTACTTCGGATCGATAACGCTTTCTTTTTTCGCGTTAGAAAGCCAGATTTGATATGGTGTTTTTGGGGCAAAAAACGTGTTTTTGAACATAAAAAACGCGCCGCCCAAACAGGAAAACATCAGGCCACCTAGACAAAAGCCAAGAAAGAAAATCATGGAACATACTCACACTCGTTAACATACAACTAACAATGTAGACCGCGAATTCGGCATGAGTGTGGCCCTGCTTGGGAAAGATCTGATCAATTTTATACCGAGAGTGATTCTCAAAGGCTTTCAATGAATGGGCGGCGTCCGGCTTGGAACACCATGCGCGTTGGTCAAGGCGTTTGGAGTGTCACAGACAGGCGTTTTGACGCGACTTGGTCTTGGTTTTGCCGGATTTGTGGACATCACGGCGAGCCAAGTGCCGCAATTCACCTTAAACGGGACTATTCGAAAACGATCTGTGCGGCTTTTGAGAACAATACACCGTGCCGCCGCCACTTTCGCGCCCGGTTACGCGTGCAAATTGGGGTCATCGTAGCGATTGCACAGAAGGAAGCCGGGATTGGTGTCGACCGTTGTAAATTGGATTGGTATTCCCCGGTTTTGGCTGACCCTTGGTGCTGTTTTGATGGTCGCGGCCATGGGGTTAACCTATCACAACGATCAGACCCTTGCGGATCAAACGCTGGCAACAAAGATCAACCTGCCGGGTGCTGTCCCTATTCAGGATTTTGATCGCACGACCGATACCAACCTGCTTGGTGAGCTAGTGGTGTTGGCCGAAGCCGACATTGATCAATCCGTTTTGCGCCAATTTGGAGCCGGAGAGTCGCAGGACAGATATCTGCTCTTGCCGCTCTATCCGGTGAGCGACGGCAGTCGCGCGCGCGCGGAGGATTTCGTGAACCCGTCGGCGTCGCCTTTTCTGCATCGCCCCGTTGCGCGCGCATCTGCAAGTGCCGAGAAAGCCCCGATCGCGGTTCTTGTTTATGACATGACCGAAACCAGGTTGCGTCCGCGGGATGAAGACGCCCTTGGCCTAAGTGTTGTGGGGCGTGGATTTTCAGGGAATCTTGTTGTGGTGTCCGGTGTTGCTTTTTCCGGGGCTCTTTGGGCCGACGGGACATCACGCGGAGACGTCGAGATGGCCGCTCGCGAAGCGTATAACCTGGGCGCCGAAGGCACCGTGCCGCTGATTGCGCCCTATCTTTCGTTGCGATCCAGCGCGGGTGGCACCGACATGAGTGAGGCGCGAAATATGCTGGCCTCAGCGGGTCTTGTGGCGGCATTGTTCGGCTTGAGCCTGTTGGCGCGTGGCTTGTCCAAGCGTCCCCTTGCAGCCCGAAAATCCGCTCGTCAGGCGTCCAACCAAACGCAAAGCAGATCATCGGCCGCCTTCTTTGATCCCCTCTTGCCGCAAGACGAGATCCACAAAGCGGAAAATGACGCGCGCAAGTCGTCTGAGTTGTCGTTTGAGAAGATCTCGCGGCGTATCACGCCTGTTTTTTCGCGCCTTAGAAGTCGACGTTGACGCCTGGCAGGCGTAATTCCTTCACCAGTTCGCGCAACTCCTGACGGGCCGCTACGTTTGACAGGTTGAGGTTTTGAACGCCGATATCGCGCAGATCCAACAGCGTAAGCCCGCGCGGAAAAAGTTCGCGGAAAATTACACGCTCGGAGAAACCGGGTGCCACGCGAAACCCGATGCGTTTTGCCAAGGCGTCGACCGCTTGTGCCATCTTCTTTTTATTGTGCATCTGCTGCGCACCGACCCGGTTGCGAACCACAACCCAGTCAATCGGATCAAGCCCTGCCTGAGCGCGCAACTGTCGGGCGTTCCAGACCATTTCGGAATACACTGAAGGGCCAAGAATTTTGTTGGTTTGCGCATCTGTGCGCGCCAGAAGATCGAAATCCACAAAGCTGTCGTTCAGCGGTGTCACAAGCGTATCTGCCAGCGAATGCGCCACCTGACTGAGCCGCGTATGGGAGCCTGGGCAGTCGATCAGGATGAATTCGACTTCTCGTTCAAGTCCTGTGACCGCTGCCGAAAGACGTTGATCGTAGACGTTCTCCCCCGGGCCGAGGCTTTCTGCTGTAATTGTGGGGAGATCGCGGTAAATCGGCGTCGGCAGTTCCAATCCCTCGGCATCCAGAAATGCCCGCCGGTTTTCGACATATCGCCCAAAGCTTTTTTGCCTCAGGTCAAGGTCCAGGACACCGACAACATGCCCCATTCGCACCAATGCCGTGGCAATGTGCATTGAGACGGTGGATTTCCCCGCCCCGCCTTTTTCGTTGCCGACGACAATTATATGGGCCACTGCCTGCCTCTGATTTTGCAGCGGTCCTGATGCCGCCGATTGGCGACACTATATGTTGTGAACGCGCTCAAGAAAAGCGCGAGGTTGCGTCGAATACGAGGTTTTTAAAAATGGGGGGCGCTGCCCCCTCGCTTTGCTCACCCCCGAGGTATTTTGAAAGGGTGAAAGGTCAGAAACTTGCAAGGCGCTTTTCTTGCCGCGCAATGAGGGTTTCGATTTCCGCGATGGCGGCTTTGGAGAGTTTGGGGCCGGGCGCGCGCACGGCGGCATGGGCAATCGCGCCGCGTTTGGCGAGGATGTACTTGCGGATCGCAAGCCCCATGCCGGGCTGGCTTTCGTAGCGGACCAGCGGCAGGTAGGCATCGAAGACATCGCGTGCTGCCGACTCGTTGCCGTCTGACATCAAGGCCACCACGTCGCGCATCATTTCCGGGTAGGCAAAGCCGGTCATGGCACCGTCCGCGCCGCGGATCATTTCTTCTAGGAGGAACTGGCCGCCGTTTCCGCAGAGAATTGAAATACGGCGCGCCCCCATGTCAGAGGCGGTGCGCAGGGCTGCGATTTTCTCGAGGCCGGGCCAATCTTCGTGTTTGAGCATGACGCAGGCAGGATTGTCTTCGACAATTTTCAGAATAACGGAGGGGTCGATCTGGACGTTGGTTACGAGCGGAAAGTCCTGAATGACCCAGGGCGTCTTACCAAGTTTTTCGCCAAGAGTGCGATAATACCCGGCAATCTGATTGTCGGTTCTGAGCGCGCCAGGCGGTGCAATCATCACGCCTGCCGCGCCTTTTTCCAAGGCAATTGTGGTCGTGGATTCGATTTGTGCAAACCCAGGTGCCGAGACGCCGACGATCACAGGCACCGTGGCGCGTGCGCAGATCCGTTCAATCACGGCCGCACTTTCGTCGGCAGATAATTTTCCGGCTTCGCCCATTATTCCGAGGATTGTGAGGCCTGTTGCGCCTTTTTCGAGATAGAAATCTGTCATACTATCAAGGCTTTGCATGTCGAGCGCGCCGTCGGGAAGGAACGGCGTCGCCGCGATTGTGAAGACGCCGTTTGCAGTTTCATCAAGCATGGGGAACCTTTGGGCTATGGGATTGGGCAAGGAGAATGCGGCCGAGCGCGATGGCAACGGCGGCTTGGGTCGGATCGATTGTGGGCAGGCCGGTGGCGGCCTCGACACGTGTGCGATAGTGGGCCATGCCCGCGCAACCGAGTATCAGCACGTCTGCTTTGTCTTTGTCACGCAGGTCGCAGGCAGTCTGAAGGAGGCGTGTCAGGGTTCGGTCTTCGTCGGCGAGTTCGGTCACGCCAAGATCGAGCGCACGGTCGCCCGCAAGGCGCGAAGTGAGCCCGGCCGCGTCGATAGCTTTGAGGTGACGCGGGATCGAAGCCGGGCGAATTGCGACCACGCCAAAGCGTTGGCCGAGGGTCAATGCATAGCTCATCGCAGCTTCGCGGATGCCGAGCACCGGGAGGGTGGTTGCCTGTCGCAGTTCCTTGACGCCGGGGTCGCTGAAACACGCAATGACATATCCCGTCGCGTCTTTGAGCGATAAAGCCAGGCGCAGTGTCGGGGCAATAACCTGGTCGATATGGGTCTGCGTTTCGATGCCCGGTGGGCCTTCTGGAAGGGTGAGACATTCAACGGGGTGCCCAAATGCGCCGAGGGGCGCGATGGCGTCGGACAGGCCTTCTGTGACATTTTGGGAAGAGTTTGGATTGATTACGTAGAGCGTCATGCGCCCTCTCGGGTGGGGCTTTGAATTTCGAGTTGATAGCCTTCGGGGTCTTCGAAAACAAAGGCGCGGATGCCGATCTCGTCGTTTTGAAACATCTGACTGAGGTTGCTCAGACGCTGGTCATTGGCCCAGTCGTGCCAGGCGTCGACGTCGGCCACTCTGAGGCATATTTGCACGCATTTGTCCGTCTGCCAGTTGTTCATGCCGTGGTCTTGATCGACCAGTCCGATATGTGCGCCCTCTGCGATGCGGAAAATCTTTGACCATCCCTGATCGATTGCGAGCGTCAACCCAAGGACGTCCCGGTAAAACGCCTCGGCTTTCGCGAGGTCGCGGTAGTACAAAAAAGTGATCGCGAGACTGGGGCGGCTTGGCGGTGTCATTTGGTGGCCTCGACGTACTCAAGTGCGGGCTGGGCGTTGGTTGAAACGCCCATGTGTGGGCGGGCGATCCATTGACCGGTGCCGGGGTCGCCGACAAGTGAGCCGTTTTCGACAATTGTCTGCCCTCGTAACAGGACCGTACTGGGGGCCCCGCGGACGGTGCGGCCGACCCACGGATTGTAGCCGACATTGTCGTGAAGATCGTTTTCGCCATAGGTTGTTTGAGCGTTGGGATCCCAAAGAACGATATCGGCGTCAAAGCCATGCTGAATATCGCCTTTCGCGCCCAGTCCGTGAATGCTGGCCGGGAGGGTGCAGCACATAGCGACAAAACTTTTGGATCCGATTTGCCCGGTCAACATTGCGTCGAACATCAAGGGCATACGCACCTCAAGTCCGGGCAAGCCATTGGCAATTTTGGAAAAATCAACGTCTGTGCCGTTCGACAGCTTTCCGGTTGTATCAAAGCGGTAAGGGGCGTGATCTGAGGATACGAGGTCCAGGGTTCCGTCGTCGAGACCTTCCCACAGAGCTGCCTGGTCTGCCTGGGTGCGTTGCGGCGGCGAACACATCCACTTGGCACCTTCAATGCCCGGCCTGTCCAAGACGTCAGACGTCATGAACAAGTAATGCGGACATGTCTCGGCCCATACCGACACGCCGCGGGCGCGCGCTTTTCGGATGGCCTCGACGGCCTCAACCGTTGAAATATGAAAAAGCATCACGGGCGTCGCAAAAAATTCGGCGAACCGGATCAACCGTTCGACCGCTTCGATTTCGGCAAGCCTCGGGTGGGACAAAGCGTGGTGGCGTGGGGCGGTTTTGCCAGTTTGCAGCAGGCGATCTTTTGTCCAACCGATCAACCCGTCGTTTTCGGCATGCACGCAGACAAGCGCGCCGGCGTCTTTTGCAATGGCAAGCACATCGCAGAGATCACGATCAGATAGCTGGATATTGTAGGTTGTGAAGACTTTGATCGAGCGGTGTCCCGCCGCGATCAGAGATTTGAGATCCTCCACCACATTGGGGGACGTCATATCGTTTAGGATGATATGAAACGCGTGGTCGATATAGGCTCCACGACGGGCGCGGGCGGCGTAGTCCTCGACCGCATCCAAAAGTCTTGGTGCGCTTGTTTGAGGGGCAAAGCTGACAACGGTGGTGGTTCCCCCGAGGGCGGCAGATCGTGTCGCTGTCTCAAAGGTGTCGGCGTTCATCAGACCCATGCCGGACATTTGCTCGATGTGGGCATGCACGTCCACGCCGCCGGGCGTGGCAATGAGGCCCTTTGCGTCAATAATCCTGGCGGTGCCGCTTTCGACGCGTCCGATGGAAACGATCTTTTCGCCTGCAATGGCTATGTCCGCGATCTGATCGTCGGTGGAGGAAAGCACGCGGGCGTTTTTGATGATGAGATCTGGCTGTGTCATTTGGAGGTATCTAGAGCAGGTGAGAACCAATTCGACAAGTCGATCCTGAGACTTGCGCTTGATCTGCGCGCCGGGCAGGGTGGCGCGGTTAAATCAATGAGAGGCTGTACGGATGTCGCCAATGCTGGCGCTTTTGGACCGGGGTGGCGCGGTGATCTGGGTCATCGCGGGGTTAAGCGTTGTGGGATTGGCGGTCATTCTTTGGAAGGTCTGGCGTCTTGCCGTCATGGGGGCCTGGGGCGGTGCGCGCGCCGAGAGCGCCGTGACAGCCTTTCGGGCAAGCGGAGTTGTCGAGGACGGGCGCGGAGGCGGTATGCGGTTGATGGTCGTGCGCGCGGCCATGCAGGCAGTGATGGACGCCGCGTTGTCGCCCGAACAGGCGCGTGAAGAAACCGAGCGCGTGGCGCGACGGACTTTGGCCGAGGCACGCCGCGGATTGCGCGTTCTCGAGGTGATCTCGACCGTCGCCCCGTTGCTTGGTCTGCTGGGCACGGTGCTTGGCATGATTGTGGCATTTCAAGCGCTTCAGGCCAGCGGCAATCAGGCCGATGCGTCGGTTCTTGCGGGCGGCATTTGGGAGGCGCTTTTGACAACGGCAGCGGGCATGGCGGTTGCGATCCCCGCCGCCCTTGCTTTGGCGTGGTTCGAGGCGGTTATCGACCACGTGGCGAGCGACCTTGAAGATTTGTTGGCCCGTGTCTTTCTTGCGCCGTCACTGACGCGCGCCCGGGCTGCGGAATGAACCTGCGTCTTGGCGACACGCGTGCGCGGCGTACGATGAGCCTGACGCCGATGATCGATGTGGTTTTTCTGTTGCTGGTGTTTTTCATGTTGGCGGCCCGATTTGACCTGACCGCCAGTGTTCCTGTCGGGGTGTTTTCTGAGGGCGTGCAATTTGATGGGCCTCCACGGTTAATTGATGTCTTGCCGGACGGTCTTGCGTTGAACGGTGTGGCGACGGATTTAGACAGATTGGGTGCAGGACTTGCGCCCTTGATGGATGATTTTGATGATTTGGTTGTGCTTCGTCCCAAAGACGGCGCTTCGGTTCAGCGTATTGTCGACGTGATGTCGAACCTGAGGGGGCAGGGGTTTTTGTCCCTGACTTTGGTCGAATGATAACGCTTACCGCCGCACGACCGCGACGCGGTGAGAATATTGTTCCAATGATCAACGTCGCGTTTCTCTTGCTGATTTTCTTTCTCATGACGGCGGTCATTGCGCCGTCTGATCCGGTGCGCGTTACGCCACCCGAGGCCGGCGGAGACGTGGAGGCGGGTGAAGATGTCCGGATATTCGTTGAAGCCGATGGAACTATTTGGCAGGGTGGTTCCCCTGTCGCGGTGCTGGATGACGTTGCCGGGGCGACTGTGCTGTTAGGCGCTGACCGGTCGCTTGATGGTGCGCGTCTTGCGCAAATTTTGACTGAGCTTCGTCGGGCTGGTGCGCGCGATGTAAAGCTTGTGGTCGCGCCGTCCTGAACATGGCATCCATTGCTCAAGGGGCGCTCTGTTTCATCCCGAAAATTTACCAAATCAAAGAGGTGTCTCAATGGCAAAAGGTTACATCATAGCGCATATCACCGTGCGCAATCCGGAAGAGTACAAAGAATACGTTGAGAAAGACACGCCGATTCTAAAGGGCCTTGGGGGTCGCTTTGTGATCCGGGGCGGCCAATCGGAGACTTTGGAAGGTGAGTCACTTTCAAGGCATGTGTTGATCGAGTTCGACAGCTATGAGTTGGCACAAAAAGCCTATCACGACCCTGACTATCAGGCGGTCGCCGAAATCAGACGTCGCAACGCCGATAGCGTGATCATTCTTGTCGAAGGTGCTGCGTAGTCGGTAGCTTGCAGAAAGCCCTTTGATTTCGCAACATAATCTACCTAAGCATGTGCGGACTATTAATTAGTCGCGTAAAGCGGTAGTCTTTTCCGATGGGCCGTGCTTTGCGCGGGAATAGACCATCGGAAGGGACGCCGCGATGCCCGACGACCTACATGCACAAACGGCGGCGCTCGTTTTCGTTTCGCAGTCTGTCAGTGCCACACGGCATCGCCTTCGCGATGACTGATGTCACCACCATCTGGCTGCCAAGTTCAGCGCCAGAGGGCACACTCCGTGCGTCGGGGCAAAATCTGGTCGATAGCGGACAGATCTTTTTGGAGAACCCGCAGCCGATGGCGGTTTTTGGCGCTGACGCCATTTGTCTTCAGATCAATCGCAAGATGGCCGATCTTGGTGAGCGGCGTGTGGAGGATCATATCGGAAAGCGACTGAACGACATAATGCCGGATCAGTCCAGCAGCGCCTTTGAGACAGTCCTGCAAACGGGCCAAGCCGTTTTGGGGTGTCAGATCGCAGGTGCGAGGCACGTTGCGCCCGAAGACCGCCGGGATTTCCTGGCGGACTGGTTTCCCGTTCGAAATGGCAACGAGATCGTCGCGGTTGGGGTCAATCTGCGCGACGTCACGAAACAGACCCAAGTGCAGGCACAACAGGTGCAGAAAATGCGGGAACTTCAGCACCGTTTAAAGAATATGCCATCCAACGTGCTGGCGCTTGTCAGTCGCGCCCGGCGCGAATGGGATGCGGACACCGTGGTTCTTGATGCGCTGGCCGCACGTATTCGCGCGCTGACCGACACCCACAAGCTTTTGACAATACAACGCTGTCATGCGGTCGATATTCGGTCGCTGATTGAGCCTGAACTTACAGATATTTTTGGTTCTGACAGCGTGCATTTGTCGGGGCCAGATCTGATGCTGAACGCGCGCGCGGCGGTGGCTTTGGGCATGGCTGTGCATGAGCTGGCGACCAACGCTGCCAAATACGGTGCCTTTTCGCAGGGACACGGCAAGGTGTCACTCACGTGGACGCGGGTTGCAGTCGATGAGGCGGAACACATGGTATTTCGATGGATCGAAAGTGGAGGGCCAAAGATCGAAGGCGTGACGACTGCTGGATTTGGCAGTCAGCTATTGGCGTCAACCATTTCGGGCAGTCTTGGTGGACGGCTTGAGAGGGATTGGCGTCGCGAAGGTCTGACGGTTGAAATCGCAATACCACTTGCTGAACTGCGCGCGCAAAATGAGGATCTGGGCGTTGCTGGTTTCTGATGTGTCCGTTCTCTATGTCGAGGACGAAATCATGATTGCGATTGAAACCGTGCACCTTTTGGAAACACTTGGCTTCCAGTCCGTCCACGTCGCACACAACCTGCGCACGGCCGAAGAACTGGCGGCAAAAGCGCAGTATGATTTTGCCCTATTGGACGTCAATCTTGGAAACGGCGAATGCACAGCTGACTTTGGAATTGCTCTGAGAGAAAGCGGCACCCAAGTGGTATTCGTGTCGGGCTATTGCAAGTCCGATCTTGGCGCGCGCCTTGGGGATTTCGACTTTCTGGAGAAGCCGATTTTGCGAGACGCGCTTGGGCAGGCATGCCTTGATCTCATAGAGGTCAATCGTCTCAAGAAAAATCGTCTGCACAATAAAAAACCGGCGAACCCAAGGGTCCGCCGGGAGTTTTGATGCCAACAGGGAGGAGTTGGCAATCAGAAATCTTACTTCGCAGTCGCTTTCTTAGCAGCGGCCGTTGCTTCGGTCGTTGCTTTCTTAACAGCTGCAGTCGTCTCGTCGCTGATGTCTTTGCCTGCTGCGAGCATCAGCTCAACAGTTTCCATCTGAACTTTTTTCGCAATCTCAGCGAAAGCAGCCATGGACTCGGTGCTCATTTCAGCCTGTGTCGACGCGAAGTCGGTCATGGCTTTTGAGTAATCAGCCGGGTCAGTCTTGGCAGTGGTTACGGTACCGACTTTGCCAAGTGTTGCTTTTGTCCAAGTCGCGGAAAGTTCGGTCGACTTTTCAGCGGCTTCCAAAACGACTTTCGACATTTTGTCGGCAAAGTCGGCTTGGGTTTTGAATGCGTCCTGCATGGAAGACATATCAACAGGGAAAGCACCCATCATGTCTTGCATAACTTTTGTGTAGTCGTTTGTCGCTTTAGCCATTGGTCACTCTCCTAAGGTTTGCGTTGAGCGGGAACACCCGCTGTTTTGCGTCTGAAATGTATATAGATGCTGCGCTGCAGCATTGCAAGCACTAATGCTGCAGTGCAGCAAAAATTAAATTAACTTTAAAACAATGCCTTAAGGCGTATCTGGCACTTCGGTGACATATTTTCCCGGCGCCGGATACAAAACGGGGTGAGTCGAAACTTCGCCCGGAACGCGTGCAGGCACTTGTTTGCCGGACTTGGGCGCAAGCCATTTGTCCCAGCGCGGCCACCACGATCCTTCGTGGAATTCGGCACTCTCGCGCCAGGCTGTGCTGTCGAGGCTCCAATCGTCGTTGGTGTAGTGTCCGTATTTCATCTTGGTAGGCGGATTGACGATGCCGGCAATATGACCGGATTCCGACAGGATGAATGTCTTGGATCTGCTGCCCATCTGTTTGATGCCGGTGAAGGACGTCGTCCAAGCGGCAATGTGATCGGTCTCACATGCGATGGCGCAAACAGGAACGGTGACATCCTTGATTGACAATAGCTCGCCGGAAATCTCAAAGCCTTCGCGGGCAAAGCGGTTTTCCTGGCACAAGCCGCGCAGGTATTCCATCGCCATGCAGCCGGGCAGGTTGGTCCCGTCGCCATTCCAATAAAGTAGATCGAAGGCCGGTGGTGCTTCGCCCATCATATAGCTGCGGATGGCCGGGCCATAGATCAGGTCGTTGGATCGCAGGTAGCTGAAGGTCTTGGACATGATCCGTTTGTCGAGCACGCCGTCAGTCGCAACTTGCGCTTCGATGGAGTCCACGAAGTCGTTGGCAAGGAAAACGCCAACCTCGCCTTGATCCTCGAAATCCGTCAGCGCCGTAAAGAGCGTTGCGGATTTGATTGATGTGTCGCCGCGCTTTTTCATAAGGGCCAGAGTCAGCGAAAGCGTGGTTCCGGCAATACAGTACCCGACGGCGTTGACTTGTTTTTCCCCGGTGATGGTTTTCACCTCTTCGACGGCGGTCAAATAGCCCTTTTCAACATAGTCACTGAGACCCACGTCGCGGTAACTTGCGTCAGGATTTTTCCAGCTCACCACGAATAGCGTGTAGCCCTGTTCGACGATCCACTGGATCAGCGAGTTTTTCGGTTTCAAATCGAGAATGTAGAATTTGTTGATCCAGGGCGGGAATATGATCAACGGGGTCTTATGGACGGTCTTGGTCTTGGGCGTGTATTGGATCAGCTCGAACATCTCGTTGCGAAACACAACCGAGCCCTCGGCAGTGGCAATGTTTTCACCGACCTTAAAGGCATTCTTGTCGGCAAGCGTGACCAGCAATTCGCCTTCGCTGGCTTCGACGTCGCGCACCAGATTTTCCAGACCATCGACAAGGGATTGCCCGTCGGTTTCAACGGCCTTTGTCAGAGCCGCAGGGTTCGTGCCCAAAAAATTCGTCGGACTCATCATGTCTACGATTTGGCGAGTAAAATAGCGGGCGCGCTTTTTGTCGGTATCGTCCAATTCTTCCAGTGCATCTACCGCCTCGGATATGGCCTCGGCCGAATACAGGTATTGCTGTTTGACATAGTTGAAGAAGGGATGGTTCTCCCAAAGCGGATCACTAAAGCGGCGATCTTTTGGAGAATGGTCTTCGGCAGGCTCGAGTTTGCCGTGCACCAGCTTGTTTTGGGCGTCTATATAGTGGGTCAGAGCTTTTCCCCAGTAGCCGACCTGATGTTCGATCAGCTTTTCAGGGTGCGACATCATCTCTGCAATGTAGGCCGAGGTCGCTTTCAAATAGAGGTCTTCGCCCGGCCTATCGAGGCCAGGATGCTTTGGTTTCTTGGCCGCAAGTGCAGAAACCAGCCGCTGGGACAGCTCTTCGATTCGTGCCAGATTTGCATTGAGGCGGTCCAGATTGGCCGGCGTTTCTGTTTCTTTTGTTGCCATTGGCGGTTTTCGAGCCTATTTTGCAGGTGCAGCATTTACGCTGCGATGTAGTGACGTAAGTCTATCGCCGCAAGTTACCTTAGGGTCAAAGCGACGAATTGGCTCGCCAATATTGAGGTGCCCGATGCGATATATGATGACTTACGATCTCATGGAAACTTTCCGGAATACAAACCAGTGGGCGGGCGCAAGCGCGCAAGCTATCGCATCCTACCCTTTATGGGGGATGGTTCCAAACCCTGCGTTCAATCTTATGGCCGCATGGGGCGAAGTCACCGAACGTAGTTTCTCGCGGATGGTGTCCAAGCCGGATTGGGGTCTGGACAGCGTTGTCGGCACCGACGACCGCGACCATATCGTGACCGTGGAAACCGACCTCAAGCGCCCGTTTGGCGATCTCATCCATTTCGATGTGCAGGGCCGCGCGCCGATGAAGCGCCGCATTCTCCTCGTGGCACCGATGTCGGGGCATTACGCGACGCTTTTGCGCTCGACGGTTCAAAGTCTTTTGCCGGATGCAGACCTCTGGATCACTGACTGGCACAATGCCCGCGACATCCCGGTCAGCGAAGGCAAATTCGATATTGAGGATTATACCCTCTATCTTTCCGAGTTCATGGATCATCTTGGACAAGATCTTCATGTAATCGCTGTTTGTCAGCCCGCACCACTGGCGCTTGCTGCAACGGCGTATCTCGCGGCGGAAAAGCCCAAGGCGCAACCGCGCTCGCTGACGTTGATCGGCGGCCCGATTGACCCTGACGCTGCACCGTCTGACGTGACAGACTTTGGCCGCAGGGTCACAATGGGTCAGCTTGAGCAGGTGATGCTTCAGCGCGTCGGTTTCAAATATGCCGGTGTGGGCCGCAAGGTCTATCCGGGCCTGTTACAACTGGCCTCTTTCGTGTCGATGAATTCCGAGACGCACACGTCGGCGTTTTATGAGCAGATCATGCGGGTTTCGCAGAACGAAGCGGGCGACCACGACAAGCACAACAAATTCTATGACGAGTATCTCGCCGTTATGGATATGACGGCAGAGTTTTACCTCTCGACCGTGGAGCGCGTTTTCAAGAACCGCGAGATTGCGCTGAACGAGTTCGTTGTCGACGGGCGCCCGGTTGATATTGGGGCCATCGACAATGTCGCGGTGAAAATTGTTGAAGGCGAGAAAGACGACATCTCGGCGCCGGGGCAGTGTCTCGCGGCCCTTGATTTACTCACCGGCCTGCCCGACGAGAAAAAGGCGGCGCATCTTGAGCCGGGCGCGGGCCATTATGGTATCTTTGCGGGCAAGAGCTGGCGCAATAACATCCGGCCGCTGGTGCTTGATTTTATCGATGCCAATTCGCCAGGTACAGCAAAGCGCAAAAAACGGCGCGCTTAGATCAGGTCCAGTTGACGGCCGCGCCGCCAGGTAAGGCGCCGCGTGCGCGCATCGGAAAATCCATCGCATAGTCGTTCGCCGCGCAAAACGCAGCAACCCATGCGTCGTCCATCAACATAAAATCGAGAACTGACGCAAGGAACTCCGGGTCCTGAGCGCGCGCGCGGATGTCGTCGATGCCAGCGCCGGTGGAGCCAAGAAAAACCGGCAGCAATTCGTCATCGGCGGCAAGCCAGACAAGGGCTTCGATTGCCAAAATTTCGGCGGAGTCCCGCGCAAGAGGTGTCACTGATGCTCTCCTGGAAAGACTTCCTTAACTCTTCTGAGAAAAGACTGAACGGCAAAGGAACAAATGTAAACAAATCTGAGGCAAATCATGGCGAACCACATCTTGTTGCTGGACGGATCAGCGCCTGCGCGGATGCTGGGGTCGTCTTTGCTAAAGGCCAGTCACTATGACGTATCGGTTGCGGCAACGCTAAAAGAAGCATCAAGACTGCTGCGCGATACGCCGTGTGATGTGGTGCTTGCGACGTTGCGAGATTGCACACCAATTGAGATGATGTCGGGGTTACGCGACAGCCGAATTGTCTTGCCGGGAGATCAGGCCCCGCTTGTGCTTATGCTCGATCCCGATGCAACGCCCGAGCGTCGCCTGGAAGCGCTAACTGCTGGGGCGCGAGACGTTATCGCGACGCCGGTTGCGGATCTGTTACTGTTGGCGAGACTGCGCGGCGTCCTGCGAGAGGCCAACGGACTTCGCGAGGTCGAGCGCCGACAAACGGCGGCGGCAAGTTTTGGGTTTGCAGAAAAGGCGGCGGGATTTCAAAACGCGTCAAGTGTCGCCCTTGTGACGAATGAACCGGCTGGTTTTCGGGTGTCTGGCGATTTGAGGACAGCATTCGGATCTCGTTTTCAACATCTTACGCTGGATCAGGCCCTTTCGGGGGGGCGAGAGTTTGAGGCGCATGATGTCTTCGTTCTTGACTGCACCGATGGTGCTGCACGCGCCATGTTGGCAGCCCTGCCCGATCTGCGAGCGCGGGACCACTCGCGCCACGCCGAAATCCTTGTGATGCACCGGCATGCTGATTGGGACGGTGCCATCACTGCATTGACCAGTGGTGCATCGGATCTTGCCGATGATGCTGCCTTGGGCGGTGAACTTGTGCATCGGGTGCAGGCTTTGATGCGTCGCAAAGCGGATGCGGATGATCTGCGTCGGAACACGGAAAGCAGCATGCGGTTGGCGGCAACCGATCCTTTGACCGGGCTTTATAACAGGCGCTATGCGGACACATATCTTGCGGACGTTATCCAGACATCAAGCGTAACCGGCGCGCCGTTTGCGGTTATGATGGCTGATATAGATCATTTCAAAGCAATCAATGATTCCTATGGGCATGCCGTCGGCGATAAAATTCTGCGCGAGATTGCCAAGCGAATGAGTGACAATCTGCGCGCCATTGATCTGGTGGCCAGATTTGGCGGTGAGGAGTTTCTCGTGGTCATGCCTGGAACAGATGCCGAGCGCGCAGGCCCGGCTGCAAATCGGTTGAGGGCGCGCATTTCAGATACCCCGGTCATTCTCGATGACGGAACCGAGGTCACAGTGACGGTGAGTGTCGGGGTTACGGTTGGCGGCGCGCCGCGCATTTGTGCGTCAGGCGCGGTGGTAACAATGATTGAGACGAC
>JARFRG010000142.1 GCA_029287375.1 Boseongicola sp.
CGCGCGTTTCTGGCCAATAGGCGCCCTGGTGTCCGATAAAATGGCACATATCGGGGATGTCGGCGCGGGGATGGCAATGAAAGTGGTGAACAACATCGTCGCATACACCTCCTTGCAGGGCGTTATCGAGGCTGTCACCGTGGGCAATCGCCTTGGACTTGATGGCAAGCTTATGCTTGAAGTTCTTGCGGCAAGCCCGGTGACGTCGCCGTTTTTCGAGGCAAGGCTCAAAAAGTTCACAGGACAAGATCAGGCGGTTGGATTCAACATCGACGGACTGTTCAAAGATGCGCGCGTTCTTCTTGAGGTGGCGGCTTTGGTCGGGGCTGAAACGCCTGCTTTGAACGGGTTGATCCGTGAATTGACGTCTGCGACTGACGACGCGTTGGGTGAGCGAGACATCGCTGCGCTTGTCGCGCGCCCGCTTGGGTTTTTGTAGGTTGCGACTGGTTCTGCTCACCGCGCTGACGATGGCGGCGTTTGCGTCTAATTCAATCCTGAATCGCTGGGCCTTGTTGGACGGCGAAACCGGGCCGGCCGCGTTTCAGGCCGTGCGGGTTGTGGCGGGGGCGGTCTGTCTTGGTGTCTTGCTGTCACTTCGCGGGAATATGCCCAAGCTGCTGACCCGGCGTCGGGTCGCCGGGACGGGATCCCTGATGGCCTATATGCTTGGGTTCTCCTTTGCCTATGTGGCGCTGGACGCAGGCGTCGGCGCGTTGATCCTTTTTGGCGGCGTACAGGTGACGATGTTTGCAGGCGCTTTGATCAATGGCGAGAGGCCACCGGTCTTGCGCTGGATCGGCGCGTTCGTGGCGTTTGGCGGGTTGATCTGGCTGTTGTGGCCGGGCGCGGTTGGGGCGCCTGCGCTGGGGGCGGCGTTGATGATGGGTGTCGCTGCGATCGGTTGGGGCGTCTATTCGCTCGCGGGTCGGGGGGCGACCGATCCTATGGCCGAAACCGGTGCGAATTTCATATGTGCCGTGCCGTTTGCGTGTCTCGCATGGTTGATTGTGCAAGATGGGATGAGCGGTTCGGGCGTCGTCTTGGCGATTGTTTGCGGGGCGGTCACGTCGGGCTTGGGGTATGCGCTTTGGTACAGAGTGTTGCCGAAACTCGATGCGGCCGTCGCAGCTTTGGCGCAGTTGACGGTGCCGATGATAGCGGTGTTGGGCGGTGTTGTGATCCTTGGCGAAGGCGCCAGCGGGCGGTTGATCATGGCAAGTGCTGTGGTGCTGGGCGGGGTCGCTTTGGGCGTGCTTGGTGGTCAGCGCAAGATAGGCTCCAAAGCGTCGTAGGCGGCGTGTTCGACATGATCCCATGCGACTGATGCCAAGCTGTCGGGTTTGACGCGCAGGGTTGCGAGTTCGTCCCGCGTGACCCAGCGGCGGTCAGTGACGATGTTTTCAACGTCTTTCCATGTATCGGAGAGTTCGCCCGCAATGAGGGTGCAGCGAAAATAGATGTCGACCTGATGGAAATCGCCGTGAGGGTCGTGGAATTCGTTGATCAGCACGCAAGGACCGACGGTGACGGTGAGGCCGGTTTCCTCGTAAATTTCGCGGCGCAGATTGTCGGGCAAGGATTGGTGCAGTTCCGCGCCGCCACCGGGGGCGCACATGAGGTCGCTTTTGCCATCAGGCCACGCGTTCACGAGAAGGAGCTTGTCGCCGTTGAACACAAGGCCGCGTGTGGCAAGGCGGATGCGACGGCCCATTACCGGTCGGTGGCCGGGCCGAGAATGCGGGTGACGTGGCCCATTTTGCGCCCCGGTCGGGCTTCGGCTTTGCCGTAAAGGTGGATTTTCGCGCCGGTTTCTTGTGCGATTGCCTGAATTTGGTCGATGTCGTCGCCGATCAGGTTGGTCATTTCCACGTCCGAGTGGCGCAGGGGATCGACAAGCGGCCAACCTGCGATGGCGCGTATGTGCTGTTCGAACTGGTCGATGACCGCCCCCGCTTCGGTCCAATGGCCTGAATTGTGCACGCGGGGCGCGAATTCGTTGATGATGATTTCATCGCCCGACACGAACATTTCGACGCCGATCACACCGACATAATCCAGCGCGGTGAGGATCGTTCCCGCGATGCCAAAAGCACGCTCGCGCGTTGCGGCAGAGATGTCGGCTGGCACGCGGGTCGTGTCGAGTATGCCGTCCTTGTGGATATTTTCACCGGGTTCAAAGCAGGCGATGGTGTCGTCAAGACCGCGCGCCGCGATGACGCTGATTTCGTGGTCGAAGTCGATGAAGCCTTCAAGGATTGCATCGGCACCGTCCATCGCGGCGAGGGCCGCTGGGGCATCGTGGCGATCGGTGATGCGGGCCTGCCCCTTACCGTCATAGCCAAGGCGACGGGTTTTCAGGATTGACGGCATACCGACAGAGGCCAGCGCCTGGGCAAGTTCGGCTTCGGTGTTAAGCGACGCGTATGGCGCGGTTGCGAGGCCTATGTCATTCAGGAATGTCTTTTCTGCAAGGCGGTCCTGACTGGTCGCGAGCGCCTGGCGGTTGGGGCGGATCGGCACGCGCGCTTCGATCAGGTCAAGAGCGGCGGCGGGGACATTTTCGAACTCATAGGTGACGACATCGACGCTGTCGGCAAAGGCGGTCAGCGCGGCGGCGTCATCGTAGGGCGCGGTCGTCACGCTGTAAGCGACTTCACCGGCAGGTGGATTGGCGCCCGGTTCATAGATATGGACCTTGAGGCCCAACCGCGCTGCTGCCATCGCGAGCATGCGGCCAAGCTGACCACCTCCAAGGATGCCGATGGTTTGCCCTGGGCGCAATGCGTCAGTCATCAACAGGGTCTTCCGGGATTGAGGCGGTGAGGGCTTCACGCCACGCATCAATCCGCGCAGCAAGCTCGGGATCAGTCGTTGCGAGCATTTGCGCCGCCATAAGGCCTGCGTTCATGCCGCCACCGATGGCCATTGTTGCCACGGGAAAGCCGCGCGGCATTTGCAGGATCGAATAGAGGCTGTCGACGCCTTTAAGCGCACGGGTCTCGACGGGAACACCGACGACGGGAATACGCGTTTTTGAGGCCATCATGCCGGGCAGATGCGCCGCCCCGCCTGCGCCCGCAATGATCACTTGCAGACCACGGCTTGCGGCGGTCTTGCCGTAGTCCCAAAGCCGGTCGGGTGTACGATGGGCCGAGACGATCTTTGTCTCGTAGGCCACATCCAGCGCATCAAGGATGTCTGCTGCCGGTTTCATGGTGGGCCAGTCGGATTGACTGCCCATGATGATGCCAACTTTTATGCTCAAACGCTGATCCCCCGTGGTTTCGCGCAGACCCTAGCGAGCGTGCGTCGCCCTCGCAACGGGTCAGGCAATGATATCGGGCGTCAATTCGTCTTCAATCTGCGCAATGCGGTCTTTTAGCGAAAGTTTCTGCTTTTTCAGGCGTTTTACCGTCAGAGGATCGCCCGTTCCGCGCTCGTCAAGCGCGCGGATCGCTTCGTCGAGATCGCGATGCTCGCGCCGCCACGTTTCAAGTTTAACGCGCAGGACCTCTTCGTGGTCCATCCTATGTGGCGGTGCTTGGGTCATGAATGTGTGCCGAAAGTTGTGTGTCAAAAGTTAAAATAGCGTGAATGGCAGTGATCTCAAAGCGGGAACTGGCCTTGCGAATGCCATAATGGCCCCCCATATCATTGTCATGCTTGGCGGCCATAATGGCGTCGGGCATCGCACCGTCGCTTTGTAAGGACGTCGCATGACAAAACTGACCTTGGGGACACACCCCTTTTTACTTGGCTTTGATCAGCTTGAACGGCTGGTCGAACGCACGGCGAAATCCGAAAACGGATATCCCCCGTATAATATTGAACAAGTGCGTGAAAATGCCTTTCGGATCACGTTAGCAGTGGCGGGTTTTGGCGACGACGATCTGTCGATTACCATCGAGAATCGCCAACTGGTCGTGCGCGGCAAACAGATAGACGACAGTGCGGATCGGGTGTTTTTGCATCGCGGCATCGCAGCGCGACAGTTTCAGCGGACTTTCTTGTTGGCTGATGGTGTCGAGGTTGCAGGCGCGTCGATGGAAAACGGTTTGCTGCATATCGATCTGGCACGCGCGGTGCACGACGAGGTGGTGCAGACGATCCGTATTAATAAGGGCTACGAGGAGTAACTGGTATGCATACGCAATTCGATTTCAAAAAGCTGGACGCCGACAAGCTTGTCTATGTGCGACCTGTGGCCGTGGCGGATCTTCCGGAAGATGTGCGCGATCAGGCATCCGGCATTGACCACATTTATGCGGTTCACTCCGCTGATGGCGCGCGCATCGCTCTGGTGCGGGACCGTTCAATGGCGTTTGAACTGGCGCGGCAAAACGACTTTGCCCCCGTAAACGTCCACTAAAATTGCAGCCGGCGGGATTTCCGCCGGAATGCGCTTGTGAAGTCGGTCCGCGTGTCTAGTCTCTGGATCATACGTGTGACGGAGACCGACATGGCAGATCTACCCCACCTCAGACTGGGCATTAACATTGATCATGTGGCGACAGTGCGCAACGCGCGCGGTGGTGCCTATCCTGACCCGCTTCGTGCCGCGAAACTAGCCGAAGAGGCCGGAGCTGACGGGATCACGGCGCATTTGCGCGAAGATCGACGCCATATTTCGGACGCGGACATCGACGGGCTGATGGATGTTCTGTCGGTGCCTTTGAATTTCGAGATGGCCGCGACGGACGAGATGCTAAAGATCGCCTTGCGCCACAAACCCCATGCAGTGTGCCTTGTGCCGGAAAAGCGCGAGGAGCGCACGACCGAAGGCGGACTTGAGGTCGCGCGCGAGGAAAACCGTCTGGCGCATTTCATTGCGCCTTTGCGCGATGCCGGGTGCCGTGTGTCGATCTTTATCGCGGCGGACATGCGCCAGATCGAGGCGGCCAACCGGATTGGCGCCGATGTGATCGAGCTTCATGCAGGTGCCTATTGCGATGCTCATTCCGAGGGCGATTTCAAAGAACGCGACGCGGAACTGGAGCGTCTTCGCGAGATGTCGACCTTTGCGCATTCGCTTGGACTTGAGGTCCATGTCGGACATGGGCTGACCTATGACACGGTTGCCCCGGTCGCGGCATTTCCCGAGGTGCGCGAGCTGAATATTGGTCACTTTTTAATTGGGGAGGCGATTTTCCGAGGCCTTCAGCCCGCCATTCACGAGATGCGGTCCATCATGGATGCAGCGCGCAAATGACCGTCGATTTGTGGGTCGTTTTGCTGGGCTGGATGCTGGCGGGCGGCAGTCCGGGTCCGGCGACTTTGGCGATTTCATCGGCAGCAATGGGGCAGGGGCGGCGCGCGGGGCTTGCGCTTGCCTTTGGAGTGCTGGTGGGGTCCGGTCTGCTTGGATGCGCAGCGGCGCTTGGCATGTCCGCTGTGATGTTGGCCAATGTCTGGGTATTCGAAGTGATCCGCTACGTGGGTGCTGCCTATCTGCTGTGGCTGGCAATCAAATCGCTCAGGGCGGCTTGGTATGGGCGTAGGTTGACCGCGCAATCGGGGGGCAGCGGGCGAAGTTTCTTGCGTGGTCTCGCGCTTCACCTGACCAATCCGAAGGCAATTCTGGCCTGGGGAGCGATCTATGCCATCGCGCTTGCGCCGGGGGCTGCCAGCGCGGATGTCTGGGCGTTGTTTGGCGCGTTGATTGCGGCATCTTCTGTGGTGTTTCTGGGCTATGCGATCCTGTTTTCAGCGCCCCGCATTGGGCGCGCGTATGGGCGTGCCGCACGGGTTTTCGATGCGGGCATTGGGCTGTTGTTCGGGGCGGCATCAATCAAAGTGCTGACAGCGCGCATCGTGCCGGGGTAGGCGTCAGAGCTTTCCGCCGCCTCCTGTTCCTGATGCGCCCGATCCCGAACCATTGGCTGATGGCCCGCTGCCTGCCTGTCTGCCTGCGCCGTAGTCATCACTGGGGACTCCGGTCCGCGTTGCATCAAGGGGTCGGCCTGTTGGCGTCTCCCGTTGGTTGCAATTGGCCGCATGAACGGTCGTTGGATTGTCAAAGGCATGGCCGGGAGGGCGCGGCGCGAATGTGCCCCGGCAGCCTTCGGTGTCGTTGGAATACGCCCGCATCGCGCGGCCATATTGGAAGACAACCACCACATAGGCGTTGCTATTGCCGAACTGCGGCAGGGCGTATCCAACCGGATTGTTCATGTCGCGGTAAATGAACCGCGTTTCGCCGCCTTCGCGGACTTTTTGCGTGGGGCGACCCCAGCGCAGGATGAACTGGCTTTCGGTTGTCACTCCGGGGGTGATGCTCGCGATCATGGCGCGGCGTACCCCAGGATCATCGGCCAGCGTGGTGTTCCACGCCAGACCGCCGCAACCCAACAAGAGGACAAGAAATATCGCAGAACGCCACATGGGGGCTACGGTTACCCGAACATGGTTGCCAAAACCTTGCCAAGAGGGGCGCGCGCGTTTCATATGGCGAACGGACGTCACACAGGCAGGCTCATGATCCTTGGTATCGGTACCGATCTTTGCAATATCGACCGCATTGCAGGCGTGCTGGAACGCCACGGTGATCGTTTTCGCAACCGTGTCTTTACCGACATCGAACAAGCCAAGGCAGAACGGCGTGCCGACACACCCGGAACCTACGCAAAGCGCTGGGCTGCCAAAGAGGCGTGTTCCAAGGCGCTTGGCACAGGCTTGCGAATGGGGATCGCCTGGAAGGACATGTCGGTCACAAATCTGAGAACGGGTCAGCCGGTCATGCATGTGACGGGATGGGCCGCGACGCGACTTGAGGCGATGACGCCCAAGGGCTTTGAGGCGGTTATTCATGTGACATTGACCGACGACCATCCCTGGGCGCAGGCCTTTGTGTTGATCGAGGCGCGTCCGATTGGCCAACCGGGTGAATTACCCGTGCCGACGACGACGCGGAGGCTCGCTTGACAGGCGGCACCCCACCCCTCAGAAAGCCTCGACCTGAATGAGGCGAACACAGATGTCCGACAGTACCAGTACGATCCTAGACGGGGTCGTCGAGACGATCAAAACCGTCGTCTATGCGCTTTTGATCGCGGGCGTGTTTCGCACGCTGTTCTTTCAGCCTTTCTGGATCCCTTCGGGGTCGATGAAAGATACCCTGCTGATTGGTGATTTTCTATTCGTGAACAAGATGGCTTATGGATACTCGCAGTATTCCTGCCCCTTCGGGATGTGCCCTTTCGACGGACGGATCTGGTCCGGTGAGCCCGAGCGCGGAGATGTCGTTGTGTTTCGTCATCCGGCCAACGGTCAGGACTTTATCAAACGTGTGGTTGGGATGCCGGGCGACACAGTTCAGATGCGATCGGGCATTTTATTTATCAATGGCTCAGCCGCGCCGCAGGTGCGTGATGGCGATTTTGTCGAAACATACGAGCGTCAGGGGCCTGCAGGCACAACGCCGATCTGTATCGAGTCTCGCCCGTCGTTCGGGGACGTTTGCGTCAAAGCCAAATCTGTTGAAACACTGCCGGACGGAACGCAGCATTCGGTTCTTGATGCAGGGCAGACCCGCCTTGACAACACCGGTGTGACGCGTGTGCCTGAGGGCATGTTTTTCTTCGTCGGCGACAACCGAGATAACTCCACCGACAGCCGCGTGGCTCAGCCGTCCGGCGTTGGCCTCGTGCCGTTTGAGAATCTCATCGGACGTGCGGATCGGGTGATGTTTTCGTCCGCTGGCCGGTCCTTGTTCTTTGTGTGGACGTGGCGGATGGACCGCTTCTTTAAGGCTGTTGAGTAATGAAGACCTCGGCCGAACTTGACGCTTTTGCTCAGCGACTGGGCCACAGCTTCAAGCGGCCAGAGCTTTTGATCCGAGCGGTCACGCATCCTTCGATCTCGACGGAAACCCGCCCCGACAATCAGCGTCAGGAATTTCTGGGGGATCGGGTGCTTGGCTTGGTGATTGCAGAGGCGCTTTTGCTGGCGGATGAATTGGCTGCGGAAGGCCAGCTTGCGCCCAGGTTCAACGCGCTTGTGCGCAAGGAAACCTGCGCGGCCGTTGCACGTGATATCGACATTGGTGTTGTCTTGCGTCTTGGACGCTCCGAGATGATGTCCGGCGGACGGCGCAAAGAGGCTTTGCTGGCGGATGCGATGGAGGCGGTGATTGCCGCCGTTTATCAGGACGCCGGGTTTGCGGCGGCGCGGGATGTGGTCTTGGGGCTTTGGAAAAGTCGCATTGAAACAGTCGAGGGGGACGCCCGCGATCCCAAGACGTCGCTTCAGGAATGGGCGCAGGCACGGGGCCTTGCGCCACCGAGCTATGTGGCGACCGGGCGCACAGGACCGGATCACGCACCGATCTTCACAGTCGAGGCGCGTTTGTCGACCGGTGAGACAGAGGCCGCCCAAGCGCCGTCTAAACGCG
>JARFRG010000178.1 GCA_029287375.1 Boseongicola sp.
AGCCACGCGATCCTGGACCAGACAGGGCGACTGCCAGGTCGATCCCGGCGGCCTGTTGAAGAAAGGATTTGCGAACAGGTGGGCGCTCTTAAACTTTTCCGGTACGCATCCCCGGTTCAGATGGACTTGCGCGTGTGCTCAAAAACTTAGAGCGGCAACGGCCGCATAATCTTGCTCTGGCGGGTCGACACACGTTCGCGGATCCTTTCTCTCGCGGCGAAATCACGGCCTCTCAGCTTGCTGTCGACAGCGAGATGAAATCGCTTCAAAACCGTGCCGATGGACCGATCCTATCAAGTAGCTAAACAGGCATCAGACATTCGTGCGTCCCGCAGAAACGTCTGATCTGCTCCCTATGCCGCCATGCGCGACCCCGGACGGAGAGAAGCGAAGCGCGCGTTTTTAGGCTCAATCGGATAGGCATAATCTAGCACTAAGAGCGAGAAATCGTGTCGTAAGCAGACCAACGATACGGTCCATTCTCGATCCGTCGTTGTGAAAACTCCAAGAAACTCCTTGCCGAAACCGGTTTCGTAAATCAGCGTGAGTCGTGGGGAGAGAGAAAATGGCTGCTGCACCAGCAACATTATCGAACAATCGTGGCGCTATGCGCGTCACTATAACCGATGTCGCCGAGGCACTTGGATTGACCAAGTCCACCGTTTCTCGTGCAATGAACGGGTACCCCGACATCTCAGATGCGACCCAAATGCGCGTCAAAAACATGGCGGCAAAGATGAACTATCAACCGCTTAGTCATGCTCAGGCTATTAAGACAGGACGCACGCGGTCGTTGGGTTTGGTGCTGCAATTATCTGATCATGATGCGCAGCGTCCGTTTCTTGCAGAATTTCTTGCTGGTCTCTCTGCGGGCGCAAGTGCAGAATCCTTCACGCTTACGGTCGCGTCAGCCGACAATCACGAGCATCTCATAAAAACTTTCCGGGCTTTGTTGCGTGACGGCAAGGCCGACGGGTTCATTTTGCCGCGCGCAATGTCAGACGATCCGCGTGTTCATTTACTGCGAGAAGCCAACGTCCCGTTTGTGCTTTTTGGCAGACAAGTCGTCGCGGCCGGTTGCTGTTGGTATGATGTTCGAGGCGAAGACGCGATGCGAGACGCAGTCTTGCATTTGGCATCTCTTGGACACAGGCGCATTGGTTTCATTAACGGGGGCATGATTTACGCCTATGCCGCTTTGCGGCGGTCAGGTTTCGAACAGGGCATGCGAGATGCCGGCCTTATTGTTGATAAAGCGCTCATGCGTGAGAACGCAGTGACAATCAGCGAGGGGGCATCTGCCGCGGATACAATTTTGGATCAGCTGGATGCGCCGACAGCGATTATTTGCGCCGTCGATTTCGCCGCGCTTGGTGTTTATCGCACAGCACAAGCACGCGGTTTGACCATTGGCAAAGATCTGTCGGTCGTGGCTTACGACGGGATCCCCGAGGGGGCTCATGTACAGCCGCAACTCACCACCTTTTCAGTCGACAATCGCGTCGCCGGAAGTCGGCTCGCCACGCTGCTGATAAGACGAATTCGAAATGAACCGACCGAAAACTTGCGCGAAACAGTTCCTGCGACATTTCTTGATCGCGGTTCGACCGGACCGGTTAACTTTAGACCAACAATAAATTGAAACTCAGTCTCAAAGGGAGGAAGACTATGAAATCCAACATAAAAGCAATCATGCACTCTGGTGTGGCGATGGCACTTGTTCTATCGGCAAGCGCGGTGAGCGCGGAGGAGCTGCGCTTCTGGACGACAGAAGAGCAGCCAGAGCGTCTTGCCCGCCAGGAAGCAATGGCCGCCGATTTCGCGGCGGCATCCGGGCATACTGTCTCAGTCATTCCTGTGTCCGAGAACGATCTTGGAACGCGCGCAACGGCCGCTTTCGCAGCGGGGGATTTGCCGGACGTCATTTACCACACGCTTCAGTATGCGGCCCCTTGGGCTGAGGCTGGCATCCTTGATACCGACGCCGCGACCGATGTTGTCGAAGCCCTTGGTGCGGGAACATTTGCTCCGGGCGCCCTTGAGATGGCGGCAGTTGGCGGCGGCTATGCGTCCGTTCCTGTTGACGGATGGACCCAAATGCTCGTGTACCGCGCGGATCTTTTTGAGGCAGCAGGCCTTGAGCCACCAAGCTCATACGCCAACGTATTGGCGGCAGTCGAAGCCCTTCACAATCCGCCATCCATGTACGCATTCGTTGCCGCAACGAAAATCGACGAAAACTTCATGAGCCAAGTCCTTGAGCATGTGTTCCTTGCCAACGGCGTCTCGCCGGTTGGACCGGGCGGCGTTCAAGCGCTGGACGAAGCGGCGACAATCGAAGTACTGGAATTCTACAAGGCCATTGCCGAAGCATCGCCTCCGGGTGATCTGTATTGGGACCAATCTCGCAGCCTGTACTTCAGCGGCAACGCGGCAATGATCATCTGGTCGCCGTTTATTCTGGACGAACTCGCAGGTCTGCGTGACAGCGCCCCGCCAACCATCAACGATGATCCAACGTCCGGGGCTCTTGCTGCAGCGACCGGTATTGTGACGAACTTCTCTGGTCCTTCGAACCCGGGCGGGGCAGCGTGGGGCGACGTTCGCTACTTGGGCATCACGTCCGATGCATCGACTGATGCGGCTATGGAGTTTGTCGAGTATTCGATGAGCGAGGGCTATGGCGCGACATTGTCAATCGCCCCGGAAGGCAAGTTCCCTGTGCGTCGCGGCACAGCCGACAATCCAACTGCGTTTGCTGATCTTTGGGCAACGCTTGATGTTGGCGTCGATCGCAGGGCGCCGCTTGGCGACTTGTATGATGCAGCGATGATCGATGAGATTGTTGGCGGTCTTGATGTGGCCCAGCGTTGGGGTGTTGCCGACGGTCAGTTGTCTGCAGCTTCTGCAATTATCAATAGTCAGGTCATCAACCGTTACGTTCGCGAATTCATCGACGGTGAGCGCGATGCGGCTGCGACCGTAGCGGCGTTGAACGAAGCCATCGCGGCCGTTCAATAAGCGATTGAAATCGAGGCGCCCCTGTTCCTGGGGGCGCCTTTGTTCCCCGCATTTTCGGGAGTCGCCAGATCATGGCAGATATCCAACCACCCATCGGCACAGGACCATTGGCAAAGCGCGAAGCGCGTCTGGCGTGGGGGCTGTTGTTTCCCACCATCACGGCTGTGGCCTTGGTTGTGGTGCTGCCGCTGCTGGCAATTTTCTGGATTTCCGTGAAACCAGTGGAGCTTGCTGACCTGCGTGCGCCCGAGGTCGTGGTGCGCGAAGACATTCGCGGAGACTTTGATACCGCCGAGGATGAAGCGACAATTCGTTATCGTCTTCGCAACTCTTCACAGGACCAACCCATCGCAGGTGTCACTTTGGCTGATGTGGTCCCGGAAGGCCTGACGGTCCTGTCGCTGGATGATCGCTGCGCTATTGAGGGCCGCGCCCTGAATTGTGATTTTGGCGATTGGGAGCCGGGTCTGCGTGAGACATTGACGATCCCGGTTCTGGTCGAACAGGCCTATCTCGACAATGGCCTCCGACCCCAAGACAGTCCCGCGATAACGACCGGGACGGCCTCGAACATCCTCACAAACAGCACGTTCACGCTGAATAACTTCGCCCGAATTTTCAATGGAGACGAGTTTGTCGAAGTGCTTTGGGTCACTCTGTTCTACACCGTGTTTGGGACCATTGGCGCCCTGCTGGTTGGGCTGTTTGCCGCGCTTTTGTTAAACAAGTCCTTCAAGGGACAGGGTGTTTTGCGGGGCCTCTATCTGTTTCCGTACGTCGCGCCGGTTATTGCGGTGGCTTTTGCCTGGCTCATTTTGTTTGATCCGTTCTCAGGCTCGGCCAATGCGTTGCTATTGCAAATGGGTGTCACCAGCGAGGCGATCAACTTTTTCGGTGAACGTCCCCTGGCGTTGATCATGGTCACGGCGTTCGAAATCTGGCGTTATTTCCCGCTTTCGTTCCTCTTCATTCTTGCGCGAATGCAAAGCATCGACACTGATATGTATGAAGCTGCAGATATGGACGGGGCAAGTCCGTTCCAGCAGTTTTGGTACCTGAGTGTGCCACAACTTCTTGGAATTTTGAGTGTTCTCTTCCTTTTGCGCTTCATTTGGACTTTTAACAAATTCGACGACATTTTCCTTTTGACCGGAGGCAATGCCGGGACGCGCACCTTAACGGTGAACGTCTACGAACAGGCCTTTGCGATATCGAACATCGGCGCAGGGGCCGCAGTGGCCGTCGTAATCTTTGGGTGCTTGCTGACGTTCTCGATCTTCTTCCTGAAATACATCAGTCAGGAGGAAGGACTATGATCCGACGCGGGCTGTTAACCGGCGCTGTCTTGGGTGCGCTTTGGATGCTGGTTCTTTCCATAACGGTCGCGGTTGCGATGTCTTTCGCGACCGGCGATCCGTTTCGTCCGGGTGCCTGGCTCTCTCTGCTTTGGGGGTCAATCGCGGGTGGGGCGATGGTTGTTCTCGGTCGCGGCCGCAGTATTCAGGTTGGAATCTTCGTGGCCGTTGCCGCCCTCGTTTTGGCGGGTATCGGCCCGATGCTGACTGGTGCCGCCACAGGAGGCTCAGCGCGTGCATTCGGGGCCGTACTTTTGGCAGTCGGGTTTGCCGTATCGCTTGCCGCTATCTTGAACGAAGTCAGGCCAGGAGAGTTGACGCGCCATGAATTTGAGGGAGCGGTGATCCGTTTTCTGACCGGTTTTGGCTATATCTTTTTCACGGCAATTGTTTTGATCCCGTTTTACGTCATGGTCATGACAAGCCTGAAAAACCAATCCGAGCTTATTCAGAATCCGTTGGACTTTTCGATCGACCTTTCAAAGGGTATTGAGTTGTTTCGCTCCTACGACGAGTTGTTTTCGCAGTTCAATTTCGGCACATATCTTTTCAATTCATTCTTCATCTCTGTCCTGACAGTATTCATCACCTTGGCATTCGCCATTCCGGGTGCATATGCCGTCGCGCGACTTAGGTTTAGCGGCCGCGCTGCGTTTTCCAGATCAATTCTGCTGATCTACATGGTCCCGATGATCGTTCTGGCGCTCCCGATCTACATCGCGTTTTCGATGACTGGCTTGCGGAACTCATTCTGGGGTATCGTGATGATATATCCCGTGACAACGATTCCAGTCGCCCTCTATATGCTTCAGGGATACTTCCGTGGACTTCCAGCAGAGATCGAGGAAGCCGGTCTGATGGATGGCTTGTCCCGTCTGGCCGTGATCTGGAAGATCACCCTGCCGCTGTCTCTTCCGGCTTTGGCGTCGGTGTCTCTCTATGTCTTCATGATCGCCTGGAACGAGTTTCTTTTGGCCTTCATGCTGTTGGATGATCCCTCGAAATTCACACTCACGCGCGGGATCGCTTCGCTCAATTCTTCTGAAATTCCCCGCCAGCATCTGATGGCCGGATCGGTCATCGCGACCGTTCCTATCATGGCGCTCTTCTTGGGGCTCGAACGATTTATGACGAAAGGCCTCACGGCCGGGTCAGTAAAGGGATAAAAATGGATCTCAATGAACAGGCACGCGACATTTTGCGCCAAAATGACAAGGGCGGATACACTTTGCCCACACATGGGCTTTATCCCTATCAATGGAACTGGGACAGCGCGTTCGCTGCGTGGGGGTTGGCCACCTTCGACCTTGCCCGTGCATGGGACGAATTTGATACGCTGATGGCAAGCCAGTGGAACACCGGCATGGTGCCGCACATCATCTTTCATGCGCCTGATCCAGGGTATTTTCCGGGGCCGGACGTTTGGTCGACTGGCCAGACCCCTGAAACATCCGGGATTTCGCAGCCGCCTGTCGCCGCCACGCTGGCGCGCTTGGTATGGGAAATGGACAAAGCCCAAAGCCACGAGCGTATGGCCGCGATTTTCCCTAAACTGGTGAAATGGCATCGCTGGTGGCACGAGGTGCGCTGCACCCACGGCCCGGCCGCGATCACGCACCCCTGGGAAAGCGGTCGCGACAATTGCCCTGACTGGGATATTGGCATGGCGGGCGTGGACGGGTCCGGCGTCGCACCTTACACACGGCGAGATACCGGTCATGTCGATCCGTCGATGCGGCCCAGCAAGGCCGAATATGACCGCTATATCGCGATGGTGCAGTTTGGCGTCGAAGCCGGCTGGGATCAGGATCGCATCGTCGCAGACGGTCCGTTTCTGATGGCCGATCCGGGGATCACGTTTATCCTTTTGCGGGCGCACGAAGACCTTGCTGTTTTGGGCCAGGCTCTGAACGAAGACGTCAGTGAGATCGAAAGCTGGGCTCGGGCTTTGCGCAACGCACTGCCGCTGATCTGGAATGCAGATCTCAAAGGCTATGACGCGAAGAACTTGCGCACCGGAGAATTTGCGGGTGTGTTGGGGTCCGGTGCTTTTCTGGCGTATTTGGCTGATGCTGGTAACCCAGAGCTGGACGAGCAGCTTTTGCGCGTTTGGGACGCTGTCAGCTACGGCATCCCGTCGGCTGATCCGCAAGCGGAGATATTCGATCCACGACGGTACTGGCGGGGACCGACTTGGCCGGTGGTCAATGCATTGATGGCGTTGGGGCTACGCGATTCAGGGCGTGCCGATCTGGAAGCACGACTTCGTGCCGAGACAGCGGAGCTAATCGAAAAGCATGGTTTTTTTGAGTATTTTGATCCGATTGATGCCACCCCCTGCGGTGGAAGCAACTTTACGTGGACAGCCGCTATTTGGCTGACATGGGCGGGTCATGACTTGGAACAAGCCAGAGGAGCCGCATAATGTCATCGATTGAATTGAAGGCGGTCGAAAAGTGGTTCGGCGACGTTCAGGTCATCAAGGGTGTCGATCTGGAGATTGAAGAGGGCGAGTTTGTCATCTTTGTCGGCCCGTCGGGATGCGGCAAATCTACGTTGCTTCGGATGATCGCGGGCCTTGAAGAAACGTCGCGCGGCCAGATCATGATTGGAGATCGCGATGCAACGGCCGAGCCGCCAAGCAAGCGCGGGCTTGCCATGGTGTTTCAATCCTATGCTCTGTACCCGCACATGTCCGTTCGTGAAAATGTAGGCTTTCCGCTGAAATCCGCCGGACTTCCAAAGCCTGAAATTGAAGCCAAAGTTGATGCGGCGGCGCATGTTCTTAAACTTGACGACTACATGGACCGTCGCCCAAAGGACTTGTCTGGCGGACAGCGGCAGCGCGTGGCGATTGGTCGATCTATTGTTCGTGATCCCACGGCTTTCTTGTTCGATGAGCCCTTGTCCAATCTGGATGCAGCCTTACGCGTCGAGATGCGCTATGAGATTGCCAAGCTTCACCAAACACTAAAATCAACGATGATCTACGTGACTCATGATCAGGTTGAGGCCATGACTTTGGCGGACCGGATCGTTGTTCTGGAGTTCGGCAAGATCGCTCAGGTTGGCAGCCCGCGTGACCTTTATGAACGGCCCGCGAACCTGTTTGTGGCACAGTTTATCGGGTCTCCTCGGATGAATGTTTTTCCGGTTGGCGCGGCCTCAGGTGTGTCGATGCCAAGCGAAGCGGTTTCTCTGGGGGCAAGACCCGAACACATAGAACTGGTGGAGGCGGGCATGGGCGACATTCAGGGGACAGTCGATGTTCTCGAATATCTCGGTGCCGACACCTATGTCATCATGTCGTGCGGAACGGCTGGTCAGATTACAGTGCGGGTCAACGGTAATACGCCCCACAAACCAGGAGAAAAAGCCGGACTGGTGTTTGCGCCGCAACATATCCACGGCTTTGACGCCAGCGGGTTGGCAGTAAAGATGTCGTAGCTTTTCGAGAATACGCCACTGTAAAAGGACGATCCACGCGCTTCGACGCGCCTGTCTCAAGCCGAGCCAAAGACCATCCGCCGGATATTTACAGCCCCTGCCCGCAGCGTCGGCTGATAAGCCATTAGAGCATCTCGCGGCCAACAACGGCTCTGACCCAAAAAGGTTAGCCGCCAAAGCGACGAACTTTGGCGCACTCAGGCGGGATTGCGCCCGGAAATGACCCACGAAGACGTCGGCGCCCATATACCATCTTTGTCAGCTTCCTGGCTCTCAAAGTAGGCCCGCATTTCGCTCTCGATCTCGGGACGTTTTGCTTCGGCAAGCGCCTCCCCAGCCTCGCGGAAAACTTCGCCGCCCGGACCGATCGCCAAAGCAAAGGCGATACATTCCTCTGGCGTCCTTCCAACCAGAATTTTCTCGTCGACGCGGGTGAAAGTGACATCCTCGTATCCGGCGCTTTTCATCATAATCCCGGCTGTCTCCTCGTTGCCCATCGAGAACGGCCCCGGCCCGCAGCTGTCCGCATCCTCCCCGGGCGCAGGAAGGTGCCGGAGCGTGATGTTCTTCGCCTCCTGCCATGCCGGATTTTCTTCGCGCCGCCGCCAAACGATATGTGTCATCTGTCCACCCGGCTTCAGGGCAAGGCGCATGCGGCGCAAGGCGGCCACCGGGTTTGTGAAAAACATTGTGCCAAATCGCGCGACCACATAGTCGAACTCATTCTCCGGCAACGCCACCTCGGCATCACCGCGAGAAAACGCAGCATTCGTCAGGCCTTTGGCAGCCGCATCTTTCCGGCCCTCCTCCAAGAACGCATCGACGCAATCAATGCCAACAACGCGGCCCGATGGCCCCACCATTTCAGCAACCTGAAGCGACATATCCCCCCAGCCACAGCCAACGTCGAGTACAGACATGCCCTCGGTGATCGGTAATTTCGGGATCACCGCTGCTGAATGTCGCGACAATCCACCCTGCAAAATATGCCTGTACTGGGTGAACTTCGGCTCCAAAACAGTATTCCAGAATTTCACAAAATCGGTGTCGTCGTTTTGGTCAATTGCCATTGGCTTTTCCTTCTGATTTCGCGCTGAGATCGTTGCGACCGCAATTTAAAAGATCGTGTCTATCGATTGCCCCAACGCCATCGCACCTGCGTATTCGGACTGAGCCTCTTTCTGGAGCGGGTGATAGCGGGCTGCCTGAATGTCCCTGAAGCGTCTCTCAAGCTCGTTTTTGCGATAGAATCCGGCGCCACCGGCAAGCTCCATGGCAAGCTCAACGACTTTGATTGCGTTTTCTTCCACTAGCCTGCGGCCGATCATGACATCATTGATTGTCTCTGCAGATGGGGCATTCCGTTCGGTCACGTCAATCATATGCGCGTGAGCAAGCGTCGCAGCCGTCAGTGCGGTTTCCATCCGGCCAGCGATTGATTGCGTTCGATGGGACACCGGTTTCTTACGGGCAATCTCAACCGCGATATCGCGCGCACTTTGGGCAATGCCCAAATACACCGAATATATGAGCGGGAATGCGATAGTAGCGATCATTTGGAAAGCGGGGTGCCATTCCCCGGCCTTTCGGCGCATCGGTATCTTGTCGTCTGCAATAAACAAACCGTCAATCTGAACATCATGCGATCCGGTGCTGCGCATGCCCAGCGTGCGCCAAGTATCAAGCACAGTGACTTCCGGAGCCCCCATCGGGACACCAAAATGGAGCACCGTACGCTCTCCGTCTTCATCTGAAATCGCTCCGGTCATCATAAGATCACCAGCCGGTGCGCCTGATGAAAATACTTTGCGCGCCGTGATCCGGTAGCCACCGTCGACTTTTTCAGCGACCCCCGAACCACCGATCCAATCAGAACCGCCGGAGCTCAGAAGAACTATGTTCTCCTCTGCAATCCGACGCAAAAGCGGCTCCACGACGGCACGGGCAGCCTCTTGCTGATGCCATCGCCATGCTGGAATTGCGACCTGATGCGTATGCATGGAAAGCGCGAGGCCGGTAGAGCCGCATGCCCCACCGATGATCTTCAGGATGTCACAGAGTTCCCGGATACTTGCACCGCCACCACCAAGCTGTGACGGCACACCTGCCGCGACCAGACCGGCGGATTTCAGATCAGTGTAGTTATCTTCGATGAAGCGATCGGCTTCGTCATTTGAGGCCGCTCTCTCAGCGAAAATTTTGGCGACTTCATTTGCTGTCTCAACAAGTTTTTCGGATGACTTCGTGACGTCGGTGACCTGTCCCATTTTGCGACTCCTTGTGTGATCTCTGAACTCAGGATCGTGATGATTCTGGTATGACGATAGTCCAGAAACTGTACTGGATTGCTTCAGGACAGCGCGTTAGGCTTATTAAATTCAATTTTTCACGCGCAAAGGGGTGATTAAATGCGAGGCGGATACAGTCAGTTTTGCCCGGTCTCGATGGCAACGGAGGTCCTGTGTTCACGATGGACCCCACTTGTCGTTCGGGAATTTCTGTGTGGAAGCACGCGGTTCAACGACCTGCGACGAGGACTGCCGCGCATGTCTCCGACGTTGCTTTCAAAACGGCTGGATGAGCTGGAAGAAGCGGGCGTCATCAAATCCGTGATAGGGACCAGCGGGTCGCGGGAATACAGTCTAACTCGGGCCGGGGAAGAGCTTCGACCAATCATCATGGGAATTGGCGCGTGGGGTCAAAGGTGGGTTGAGAGCGAATTGTCCTTGAACAATCTGGACCCGGAGCTGTTGATTTGGGACATGCACAGAGGCCTGAACATTGATCCGCTTCCTTCACGCCGAACCTGCCTTCAATTCGTCTTCAACAATCTACCTGAAGATCGACAGAACTATTGGCTCGTTGCGGACCCGCATTCGGGTGTCGAGGCTTGCTACAAAGACCCGGGCTATGAGATTGATCTGTTTGCAGAATGCAGCCTGCGTACGATGACGGCGATTTGGATGGGCCTGGACACTGTCCAAAAGGCAGAGAACGACGGGCGAATAGTCCTGACCGGGAGGCGAGAAGTCGTTTCAAGTATGCAAGATTGGCTTGGCCTTAGTCCGTTCTCCACCGTGGATCGGATGGCAGGCTAGTCGCCGCAAAGTCGTCACTGGCGGTGATCAGCCCCAATGCACGCCAAGCAAGCTTTGCTGCCCGTCTCTGCAACCAGATGGGGACCAAAGCTGCCAACGCCCCCTGCCCTTTTGGTTAAGCCGTTCTTCCCTTCGCCTGTCTTATCCGACACACTTCTTGAATGGCCGATGCAAAACTCTTTTTTCGCCGACTTGCCTCCCAGTCTGTCGGGCATCTGTTGGCTCTTGCCGCGCGCTTCATCACTGCTGTTCGTGCCGATTGGCGCGGGATTGAACCGATCGCAAAGCAACGCGTCTATTTCGCCAACCACGTAAGCAACGCGGACATGCCGATGATTTGGACGGTGTTGCCCGGCCATATCCGAAGGCAAACGAGGCCCGTTGCGGCAGCTGACTATTGGCTCAGCAACAGGTTACGGGCCTTTGTAGGTCCAGAAGTTTTCAACTGTGTTCTCGTTGATCGTCGCCCCGAAGCGCGCACTGAGGATCCGATGGAGAAGATTTTCGAGGCGCTGGACGAAGGCTCTTCGCTGATCATCTTCCCTGAAGGCAACCGAAACATGACAGATGATCCGCTGCTGCCATTTCGGGCTGGCCTCTATAATATGGGTCGCTTGCGGCCGCATATTGATCTTGTGCCAACTTGGATAGCGAACCTGAACGAGATCATGCCCAAGGGCGAGGTTATCCCCTTGCCACTCATTTGCACCGTTACATTCGGCGCACCAATCCATGTCGAGGAAGGCGAAGAAAAGGATGAGTTCTTAAAGCGCGCTGCTGATGCGCTGGTCGCCCTTTCGCTGCCAGACGAAGGCGCAGGATCATGACGGACCAGACGACTCTCGACATCTTGCTGCTGAGCCTCGCTGTCATCGGCATTCTAGTCGCGCTTACTATTCTGGGCGTATTCCTGCGTATGCGTGTGCCTTACGGCGGAACAAATCCTGTCATTGAGGCCTTCGTGGTGCGCGTTCACACTTGGTGGGGCCTGACGATAATACTCGCGCTGGCGGTTCTGAGCGGCCGGATCGGTGTCATTCTCCTTTTTGCATTTGTCAGTTTTGCCGCGCTGCGAGAGTTTTTGACATTCACCATCAAGCATCGGGCCGATCATCTTTCTCTGGTGATCGGCTTTTTTGTGATCTTGCCCCTGCAGTATCTCTTTGTCGCACTCGATTGGACGGCGTTATTCACCGTATTCATCCCAGTCTACGGGTTTTTACTTTTACCCATCGTGAGTGCGTTTAGGGGCGAGCCCGACAAGTTCCTGGTCAGAGTGGCCGAGACGCAATGGGGCCTGATGATTTGCGTATATTGCATCAGCCACGTTCCTGCACTTCTCACTTACGACATGCCCGACGGGTCCGACCGGTCGATCCTTTTGATCGTGTTTTTCGCGATGGTCGTACAGTTGGGCGATCTCTTTGAATACTATGCTGGCCGTAAGTTTGGCCGCCGAAAAATTGCGCCAAACCTCTCACCCAAGACGGTGGGTGGCGTAGTGACGGGCGTTTTGGCCGCCTCTGCGGTGGGGGCAATCCTAAGCTGGATCACTCCGTTTGGTGTTCTGGGCGCAGCATCAATGGCCGCACTGGCATCCGTAACCGGTATATTCGGCACTGTTGTCTTCGCTGCGATTAAGCGAGACAGGGGTGTAAAGGACTGGTCGCACCTAATTCCCGGCCAGGGAGGCTTCCTTGATCAATTGGACAGTGTGATCTTCGCGGCACCCGTATTCTTTCACGTCACGCATTTGGTTTGGGGGTAACGCTACATCGTGCCGTTCTTGCGCCTGTGATTTCTCTGCGGGAGGTTTGGCATCCCGGACAGCAAAATGGCCGCCCTGCTCGCCTCAAAACAGTTGGTTCTGAGAGTACCGAAAAAAGTGCTAAATGAAATCGGCCGCCTAACATACTAGTACGCCATTCTTGACACCCAATCTCACCGCAACACGCTGGCAGCGCGCAAACATTGCCTAAAAACTCGCAAAGGCAACGAAAGCCCAAATTGACCGGCGGAAACGCAGAAGACCATGCCGCGGCGTTTGACCGTATGGGGTCGGAATTTTTTGCTTTTGCCGATGCCAATACTGCCTGTAGTTTTGCTGTATCAGGCGCGCGCCAAAATCCAACAAACCCAAATTAGTCAAGCTTTGATTAAATGGCGCACCTTGAAGGAGAAAATTCGAACACTTTGTTCGATACCCTTGAGGCCTGGGAACGCCATCTCGCACAATTAGACTCGAAGAGTCTGAGGTGCGTCGATGAGCACTTTACACCATAATTTCAATGAAATAGCGGCACCCGCCGCAAAGCCTAAGGCGGAAACGTCAAAGTATCCGCCGCCGTTCTCCATCCGTCTGACGTTTGAAGAACGAGCGCGACTTGATGCGGATCGGGGGCGAAGTTCTCTTGCGGTTCATATTCGTGAATGCTTGTTCGGCGACGATGCCTCGCCGCGCAAAAAGCCAGGAAACAGCCCGATCAAAGATGCCGAAGCCTTGGGTCGCGTTCTAGGCGCACTAGGCGGCTCGCGCCTATCCTCGAACCTTAACCAGCTCGCCAAGGCTGTGAACACTGGGTCTCTTCCTGTGTCTCCAGAAACC
>JARFRG010000211.1 GCA_029287375.1 Boseongicola sp.
CGCACGGCTCGCCGTGTTGTTGCATAGGGTGCGATTGGCGCACAAATGGCGATACCGCCGTTTTTGGTGATTTCGCTTGCGACATAGCCAATACGTCGAATGTTCAGATCGCGATGCTCTTTTGAAAATCCAAGCTCGGACGAGAGATTTTTACGGACGATATCACCATCCAAAAGCGTGACAGGGCGTCCGCCCATTTCCATCAATTTGACCATAAGGGCGTTTGCCACGGTCGATTTCCCTGACCCCGACAAGCCGGTGAAAAAGACTGTGAAGCCTTGTTGCGCGCGTGGAGGATATCTGAGGCGCAACTGTTCCACCACTTCTGGGAACGAAAACCATTCGGGGATTTCCAATCCTTCGCGCAGGCGCCGACGCAATTCAGTCCCGGAAATATTCAAGACCGTGCTTCCATCGATCACTTCGTCGGCCGGTTCGTATTGCGCGCGTTCCTGCACGTAGACCATATGTTTGAAATCGACCATTTCGATACCAATTTCGGTTTGATGCTCGCGGAACAATTCTTGGGCGTCATAGGGGCCGTAGAAGTCATCTCCCGCCGAGTTTTTGCCTGGGCCTGCATGGTCGCGTCCGATGATCATATGAGTGCAGCCGTGATTGCGGCGGATCAGACCGTGCCAAACCGCTTCGCGTGGACCCGCCATCCGCATTGCAAGATTCAAAAGGCTCATGGTTGTTGTTGCCGCAGGGTACTTGTCCAGCACGGCCTCGTAACACCTCACCCGTGTAAAGTGATCCACGTCGCCGGGTTTCGTCAGGCCAACCACTGGATGGATCAAGAGGTTGGCTTGCGCCTCTTTGGCGGCGCGGAATGTGAGTTCCTGATGGGCGCGGTGCAACGGGTTGCGGGTTTGAAACGCCACAACGCGACGCCATCCCAGCTTGCGAAAATAGGCGCGCAGTTCATTCGGCGTGTCTCGACGCATTTTGAAATCATAGTGAACAGGTTGCTGAAGGCCTGTGATTGGCCCGCCAAGGTAGATTGGGCCAGCGGAATTGTGCAGGTAGTTGACCGCCGGGTGTGCGTCGTCGTCGGCACCAAAGACTTTTTCGGCCTCGTTGGCTTTGTTGGGGGCCCATCGGTCAGTCACCGATAAAATCGCCAAAATCACGCCTTCTTGATCGCGTAGCGCGATATCCTGGCCCGGCTCAAGGCCATCTGCAAAGGCTTGGCTGACATCCAGCGTTATTGGCATTGGCCATAAAGTGCCATCTGCCAACCGCATGTTCTCGACCACGTTGTTATAGTCATCTTCGCTCAGGAACCCTTTGAGCGGATTGAAACCACCGTTCATCAAAAGTTCCAGATCGCAGATCTGGCGGGGTGTGAGATCCCACGAAGGCATATTGCCTGCCTCTGCCTTGAGCTTTTGCGCGCTATCGTAGGAGACAAATAGTTCTGGAATAGGGACGTGGTTCGGAATTTGCATTTTTCTACACTCGGCCAACTGTGATGTGCCGCGCACCTATCGCGCTGGCTTAATCAAGTCCAAGGTTAACAGGCGATTTGTTGAAAAACTCTTCCCAACTCTTGTGTGTGAGCCCTGATCTTTCGAATATTCTGTTTGGTTGATCTATTCTGCGGGGACGTGTTCTCCGGATGCCGGTGCCTGGCTATTATCTTCTTCGGCCATCTCGGCGAGAAAGCGTTCCACTTCAAGAGCGGCCATACAGCCCATCCCGGCAGACGTCACCGCCTGTCGGTAGATGTGGTCTGTAATATCGCCCGCTGCGAACACACCGGGGATGGATGTCGCCGTGGAATCAGGTTTGGTCACCACGTAGCCGCCGTTGTGCAGTTCCAACTGGTCAGTGACCAATTCCGAAGATGGGGCGTGACCGATTGCCACAAAAAACCCTTTGACAGCGATTTCTTTGATTTCGCCGGTTTTCGCATGCTTCAATCGAAGACCTTCAACACCGCGCGGGTCCGTTGCGCCAATGACTTCGTCGATCTCGTGGTCCCAGATGACTTCGACTTTGGGGTTCTTGAACAATCGGTGCTGAAGAATTTTTTCGGCGCGAAGCGAATCTCTCCGATGGATCAGCGTCACCTTTGAGGCGAATTTTGTAAGGAACAAAGCTTCTTCAACGGCGGTATTACCGCCTCCGACGACAGCGACGTCCAGACCGCGATAAAAGAAACCGTCACAGGTCGCACAGGCCGAGACGCCGAACCCCTTGAAATGCTCTTCGGACGGCAGGCCAAGCCACTTGGCCTGCGCCCCAGTTGCAAGAATAACAGCGTCGCAGGTGTAAGTCGTTCCGCCGTCGCCAACTGCGGTGAAGGGTCGCTTGGAGAGGTCAAGCGATTGAATGTGATCAGAAATAATTTCGGTGCCGACGTTTTTGGCGTGGGCTTCCATGCGCACCATGAGATCTGGTCCCTGGACTTCGATGTCACCAGGCCAGTTCTCGACTTCGGTTGTGATCGTCAGCTGACCGCCTGGCTGAATGCCCTGTACCAACACGGGCTTGAGCATGGCGCGACTGGCGTAGACGGCGGCAGTATATCCTGCAGGCCCTGAGCCGATAATCAAGACGCTGCTATGTTTTTGGTCGCCCATTGTTTTCCCCTTCGTGTGATCGCCTTGTCGCTATAAACGGGCTGATACGGGACGAAAAGGGGTCGCGCGCAGAGTTGAACGGCTTGACCGCATCGATTAATAAAATTACTCATTTTTGAAATATTGTTGCGCAAGCAGCGTATTGCTGCCTCAAAAGTGCAAATCTGGGAGGGCCCATGGCGGGCGTCAAACTCGATCCAATAGATCGCAAAATTCTTGCCGAACTTCAGGCGGACGGGCGGATGACAAACGTCGAGTTGGCATCTCGAGTCGGTATTTCTGCGCCCCCCTGTTTGCGGCGTGTCCGCACGTTGGAGGAACAGGGTTATATCAAGGGCTATCACGCGGCTGTCGACGCTCGGTTGTTAGGATTCGAGGTCCAGGTTTTTGCAATGGTTGGTCTGCTCAGTCAGGCTGAAGTTGATCTCGTGAAGTTCGAAGAGCTTTGCAAAAAGTGGTCGCTTGTGCGCGAGTGTCATATGCTGAACGGCGAGGTCGACTTTGTGTTAAAGTGCGTAGCCCCGGATTTATCTACGTTTCAGCGATTTTTGACCGAGGAACTGACGGCTGCTCCCAATGTTGCAAGCGTCAAGACATCTTTAGTGATCCGCGACGCGAAAGACGCGCCCGGTGTACCTTTTGACGTACTCGAGGCCAGGCTTGCACAAAACGCCTGACCTTTAAATCACAGGATCGCGGCCAGCTCTGCTGCGGAAATACGTGGCGCGGTAAGTCGACCAAAGTCGCGAATATTCCGAATGTAAGGAAAGAACATCAAGAAATGCTGCATCATTTCTTCTGATAAAGACAAAGCTGCGTCTGGTCCCGGGTGATAGGTTTCGACCTCCATGCCAGCAGCCATAATGGTTTCGTGTTTCTCGCAGGCAAGATGATAGACGCGCGTGGCCGCTACCGGATTTACTTCGATCACTGCCATGCCATCAGCCGTCGCGGACAGCGGAACAAGGGCGGTTTTTGCACCAAGCGCTGCGCGGACTTTTGGGTCGCGATTAAAGCGTCGCGCATGTGGGCCAAAAGTTTGATCTTGCGACGGGCGTCCTAAGCCAAATGCGTCCGGCATAACGCGATATAGACGATCCGGGGTTTCGGACATCGACGGGGCGCCGGGGACTAGGGTGATTGACCCTTTCCACAAAAGTTGAGACGAATGGCCGCCTGCACATTCAACGTACATGCCTGGGATCAGGTCTTCTACGGCGACGGGGCCTTGTGTGGTCTGCACCAAAACGCCATGCGCAAAGGCCCCAAAGGCCTGCTCGAACACCGGAAGTGCGGGGGCGACACGCACCGCAGATTGCACACCATTTTCGGCCAGCCATTCCACCTCAAAGCGCCGCGTCAGTTTCGTCGACAATGACTGCGATCGGGGGCGTGTGACCCGCCGTGCGGTCCATCGTGCCTCGGAATGTACGCGGCGGCTTGGTGTCGTTTCGCCTGGGAATGGGGGCAATGTTGGCGGTGTGAAACTCATGAAGTCAACCTTTTGGCAGCGGGTCTATGGCAATGATCGGAACGAAGGCTTGCGCCACAATTTCGGCGCAAACCAGTTTACGTCCGACTTGTATGTACGATCCTGTCTGATGGCTTAGGGGAGAACCCTGACCGCTGGAACGGCAGTAGGGGAACCTCTTTGGTCGCCGTTGCGATCACGCTTTTCATCCAACGTGGCTTGGTTTTCATTGCCTGAGCTCCATCAGTATTCATGTGAACAGCTGAGCGCTGATCCTGACGTCAGTGTCGCGCGGCATTGGGGCAATCACGTGGCAGCTTCGCGGTAGTTTCAGACCAAATCTTTAAAGCCTTATCGCGGAAACCAGTCGCCCGTAATCTGCTTCGCGGGCATGAACGCTGCGGCGATAGGAAAAGAATTTGTCGGGATTGCTGTAGGTGCAATGCCGGGTCCAGGCCGCGGAACCAACACCTGCTTTGCGCAGGCGATCCAAGCCATAGGCCGGAAGATCAAACTGAAATCGATCGCCTTGACCGGACGCAAAAAACCGTCCGTTCCCCGGATCATCAGCGAGGAAATTTTCGAGAAATTCAGGACCAACTTCATATGCGGCCTGAGAGATGGACGGCCCGATAACTGCACTTATGTTTTGGCGTTGCGCCCCGAGGTTGATCATGGCGTCGATGGTGGCTTCCAGCACGCCGGTTTGCGCACCCTTCCATCCGGCATGTGCAGCACCGATGACCCCAGCCGTCGGATCTGCAAACAATACGGGTTGGCAATCGGCGGTTAGTATCGCGAGGGTCAGACCCGGCGTCGCCGTAACCATGGCGTCCGCTTGCCGCGTTTCGCCGCCCGGAGCCTCGTCAAGTGCGACGACCGTTGCGGAATGAACCTGATGAACGGTTGCAAGGTGATCAAGCGGGACTCCCATGGCCTCGGCCACGCGGGTTCGATTGATAGTGACCACATCGGTCTGGTCCGAGGATCCGTAACCGCAGTTCAATCCTTCGAAGACGCCCGAGGATGCGCCGCCGCGTCGCGAGAAAAACCCGTGACGTATGGGCAGTAGTGTGTCGGATGTGAATATTTCAAGCGTCATGCCGTCACTCCGGGTGGAAGGGGCGAGTCTTTTTGATACAGCGCCATCACCTTAAAGAGCGTTCCCATTTCGTCGGCGTGCGTCAAGCGGCGATGTGCGGCGATGTGTTGGTCAAGTGCGGTGCCATCAAGCGATGATGCGAGGGCGCGGGCTCGGGTGGTGATGCCCAGCCGCTCAAGAAAAACACCTTGGGGAGTCAGGCGCGATGCTGCAAGCGGTTTGGCGGCCTGCGCAAGTGTCTCGAAGTCCACATGTGCCGTCAGATCAGAGGTTCCGGGGGCTTTCAGTATGGGGGCTGATTGATGCGCCTTCACAGCCTGAAGCGTATCACCTAGCGAGCGCCAGTCACCGTAATCTATGATAAAGGCAACGCCGCCGTTCTTGGCGAGGTGTTCTCCCAGATCGCGGGCGATATTGGTGGCGGCGGCCGAAATCTCGATAAGATCGCCGTCCTTTGTATCATCAAGGCGTGCGGTGAGGTCGGGTTGAACCATGACGTCGGTCAGTCCAAAACGAAGTGCGTCGTCCACCAATCCAACAACGCGTTCGCGCCATCCCTTTCCGTCACGAACGTACTGGCGGATTGGAAGTGCGTCGAAAAATTCGTTGGCGATCACAAATGTGGGGGCGTCAGGCAGGGAGCCAAGGCTTTCGTGATGTTTGACCGATGCTGGTAGCGTATCGGCTTGAATTGCGCGAAGGCGTGGGGATGCCTCTATCAAGTGTACCCGAGCGGCTTCGCGAAAACCCCGTACCCCTGCCGTGGCGCGCAAGGCGTCCGCCATAAGGGTTCCCCGTCCCGGACCAAGCTCGACCAGATTGAAGGGCGCGGGTGCGCCGCGATCCAGCCACGCCTGTGCAATCGCAAGTCCCAGAAGTTCCCCGAACATCTGGCTGATGTCCGGTGCCGTCACGAAATCGCCTGATGCTCCAAACGGTTCGCGGGTGGAATAGTACCCGTCGGACGGGTCCAAAAGGCAGTGCTGCATGTAGCTGGCGATGGTCATTGGACCATCCGCACGGATGATCTGCGCAATGCGGTCGGCGAGGGTATTCATGCGCGACGGCGGGCGAGGACGATAAAGATCACTCCGATGATGATCATTGGAGTCGAGAGAACCTGGCCCATCGACAGTCCGAAATCGCCCAGAAACACGACGCGTCCAAGCGGGTTGTCCGGCGTTATGTATTGCGTGTCTGCAACGCGGTAGAATTCGACGAAAAAGCGTGCTGCGCCATAGCCTGCAAGGAAAAGTCCGCATATGGCGCCTGGTGTTCGCAACCAACCGCGGGTGAATGCCAGCCAAACAAGCACAAGGCCAAGGAGCAGGCCCTCGAGACCAGCCTCGTAAAGTTGCGATGGGTGACGTGCGCATAGCCCTTCGACATCCGGGCAGTCTTGTGCGCGGACGCCGGGGAAGATCACGCCCCATGGCGCGTCGGTCGGGCGGCCCCAAAGTTCGGCGTTGATGAAGTTCGCGACGCGGCCGAACAGCAACCCCGGGGGTGTGCAAAGGGCGGCAAGGTCGGCCAGTTTCGGGATTGAGATCTTGTGTTTCCAGGCAAAAATCAGACCTGCTGCGAGGACGCCGAGAAAGCCACCGTGGAAGGCCATTCCGCCGGTCCAGACTCGCAGAATATCGCCGGGATTCTCAAGAAAATATGCGGGTTCATAGAATAACACATAGCCAAGCCGCCCGCCGATAATGATGCCAACGATTAGCCACGTGGTAAAGTCATCCAGCCGCTCTTTGGTCATTGCAGGCGTTTCGTCTTTCCAAAGCGCGGGGCGCGCGAGTGCGCGACCTGCCATCCAAACGCCCAGCACAATTCCCGCGATATAGGCGAGTGCGTACCAGCGAATGGGCAGAGTGATCGGTCCCAGAGGGATCTCGATCAGTGTCGGGGACAGGTCGGGAAACGGGATGGCAAGCAACATGATTTGTCTGAAGTGGCAGCGACGCGACAAGACGTCAACCTTGCGATCACAGATGCATTCCCCATATAGAACGCAGACAACGAATCCCGGAGTGGCTATGCAGACGCGCAACAAAATTATCGACGATTTCTCGCAATTGATGACGAATGCGATGGGCGTGGCGCAAGGCGCGCGCGACGAGGCGGAAACCGCAATGAAGGGTATTGTTGACCGCTGGCTTGCCGACCGTGATTTTGTCACGCGAGAAGAATTTGAGGCTGTGCGTGGGATGGCCCAGAAAGCCCGCGAAGAAAACGAGACGCTCAAGTCGCGGCTGGATGCGCTTGAGGCTGCCGGTTCGAAAAAGGGCTAACACCCGATCTTCGAAGCACGTTGGCGACATCGAAGGGCTGCGGGGCCGGCGGGTTTTCGCGGCCCCTTGCTTTGTGGCGTTTTATCCCCAGAAATCTTTCTGCATTGCAGCTTATCCACCGGAAATTTCGAAATTAGACCTTTACAGACTCTGCCTTTACGCACACCATATCTCGTAAGGGCGGCGGGCAAATCCACCGGACCTTGAGCAGGCACCAAGCTGTGGTGGCCGGAAGACGCCACGCAGCCAGAGCAGATGAGGCCGCATATGTCGCTTTCCGAGCAGTACTTTTCCACTGATGAACTTCACCCAATTGATATTGTCGAACACCTCGCCGAGCATCACGAATGGGACTTTGACCGCGTTGCGGATGACCAGATCGCTATGGCGGTTGAAGGGCAGTGGCGGACCTATTCCATTACGCTTGCCTGGTCGTCGCATGACGAAACGCTGCGCCTTATTTGTACCTTCGAGATGGACCCGCCAAAGGAAAAGCTGGCCAATCTCTATGAGACGCTGAATGCGACCAACGATATGTGCTGGGCCGGTGCATTTTCTTACTGGGCAACGCAGAAACTTATGGTTTGGCGGTATGGCCTTGTCCTTGCAGGTGGACAGGTTGCAGGCCCCGAGCAGATTGACACGATGATCCGCGCTGCGGTCTTGTCAGCCGAGCGTTTCTACCCGGCGTTTCAGCTTGTCGCCTGGGGCGACGAGACGCCCGCAGAGGCAATGAATATGGCCATTGCTGAGGCTTACGGCACGGCGTGACGTTTTTAGGTTTGCCTATGTCTGCGTGTTAAACGGCTGATCCCCCCGGCCTGCAGGCAAAAGCAAAGAGACCGGGTCGCCAGCGCGGCCCGGTTTTTTGTGGCCAACGCTTTGGGGAGGCCCTCACTTTACCGCGCCGATCGTTGGAAATTGTTAATGCGGCGCGCGCAGATCGATTTGGCCGTTATTGCCGTGGCACATCCCGGTTGTCCTTGGACAGACGATTGCCGTATTGAAAAGCCCAAACGGAAGGCGAGTATGATGGAATTCGGTGATATCCCTGAGCGCGGAATGGTTCTTCTTGGTTGCGGCAAGATGGGGGGGGCAATGCTTGAAGGATGGCTGTCTGGCGGGCTGCCGGGGTCATCTGTGTATGTTATTGACCCCTTTGCACCGGATTGGTTGGCTGGGCGCGGTGTTCATGTGAACGCTGCGTTGCCGCGCGATCCGGCGGTTGTCGTTGTGGCGGTGAAGCCGCAGATGATGGGGGATGCTCTTCCTGCCATCCGCCAGTTTGGGAACGGCTCGTCAGTCCTGATATCGATCGCGGCGGGCACTCAGATTGCAGCGTTCGAGGCAGCGTTCGGCGCCAAGACGCCTGTTGTGCGCGCCATGCCGAATACGCCCGCTGCTATTGGTCAGGGCATCACCGCCTATTGCCGTAACACCCATGTCACGGACGAACGGTTTGAGCAGGCGCGCGCGCTTTTGTCGGCCGTGGGCGCGACGATTGCTCTTGAAAACGAAGGTCAGATCGATGCTGTCACTGGTGTGTCCGGGTCTGGCCCGGCGTATGTGTTTCACATGATCGAATGCTTGACTGAGGCCGGTATCGCGCAAGGTTTGCCGCGAAGCATGGCAAGCGAGCTTGCGGTCGCCACCGTCGCCGGTGCTGGCGCGCTTGCTGTGGCTTCGCACGATGATGCAGGGCAGTTGCGCATCAATGTTACCAGCCCGAACGGGACGACACAGGCCGCGCTTGATGTGTTGATGGACGCAGAGAACGGATTGGCACCTTTGATCAGGCGAGCGGTCGCAGCAGCGACGGAACGAAGCCGGGAGTTGGGGAAATGACACTTGAATTTGACGACTTCATGAAGGTGGATATTCGCGTCGGAGAGATCTTGCGGGCTGAACCTTTTCCCGACGCACGCAAGCCCGCGATCAAGTTGTTCCTCGATTTCGGCCCCGAGATTGGCCCACGCAAAAGTTCAGCGCAGATCACACGGCACTACGATGTGGCTGACCTTCCGGGACGCAAGGTCTTGGCGGTGGTGAATTTTGCACCGCGCCAGATTGGCAAGTTCATGTCAGAGGTGCTTGTGCTTGGTGTTCCGGATGGCGACGGAGAGGTTGTTTTGCTTACCCCTGACAAGGACGTGCCATTGGGCGCGCGGATGTTTTGATGACCCGACTTTTGATCACGCGCCCTTTGCCCGATGTCATAACCAGCCTATTGGACAGCAGGTTTGACGTCGATATTCGACCCGAAACACAGCCCTTGACGCCAGAAGAGATGGTCGCGGCATTGCGGCGGTACGATGCGATTTTGCCGACACTTGGAGATCCATTGGGGGGCGAAGTGATTGCGCAAGCGGTTGATGCAAAATGCAAATTGCTGGCAAACTTCGGTGTTGGATACAACCATATCGATGTTGCTGCGGCGCAAGGCGCCGGGATGGCTGTCACGAACACGCCGGGTGCCGTCACAGACGCGACGGCTGACATTGCGATCACATTGATGCTGATGACCTGTCGACGCGCAGGCGAGGGCGAGCGCGCGGTGCGTTCCGGGGCATGGGAGGGCTGGCATCCGACGCAGTTCCTTGGGCAACATGTGACCGGCAAGACGATTGGGATCATCGGCATGGGCCGCATCGGAAAGGCGATTGCGAAACGCGCGGCGTTTGGGTTTGACATGGATGTGGTGTTTTATAACCGATCCAAGGTCGCTGATCCTGGGGTTCCGGCGCGGCAGCTGGAGACTTTGGCCGAGGTGTGCGGCGCGGCGGATATCGTTGTGATGGCTGTTCCTGCCACACCAGACACCCATCACATGATGGACGCCGAAGCGATGAGGCACATGCGTCCGCATGCGGTTTTGGTAAATATTGCGCGCGGCGATGTGGTGGACGAAGCGGCGCTGATTGCTGCGCTTCAGTCTGGGCAGATTGGGGGGGCAGGTTTGGACGTCTACGAGTTTGAACCTGTGGTCCCAAATGCGCTTAAAGATATGGAAAATGTTACGCTTTTTCCGCACCTTGGCACCGCTGCACTGGAAGTGCGCGTCGATATGGGGCTGATTGCCGTCGCGAATTTAAATGCCTGGATCGCTGGCGAACCGCTGCCCAACGCCATCGGTTAGCGTGTTGTGGGGCGTTCGCCCATGGCCTCGCGCCAATGGCGACGGCACAGGGAAACATAAGTCTCGTTGCCGCCGATCTGCACCTGTTCGCCGTCAGAGATGGCTTTGCCGTTTTCATCCTGACGCACGACCATCGAGGCCTTTTTGCCGCAAAAGCAGATCGTCCGGGCTTCGCGCATTTCATCGGCCAAGGCGAGAAGGGCTGCGGACCCTGGGAACAGTTCTCCGCGAAAATCGACGCGCAGACCGTAACACATCACAGGCAGTTTCAGATCGTCCACCGCGCGGGCCAGTTGCCAGACCTGTTCTTTGGTCAAAAACTGCGCCTCGTCGATGAACACACAGGCGATGGGCCCCTGTTTTTGACGACGCCTTAAGAGATCAAACAGGTCCGATCCTGTGTCGTAGATGTCGGCGCTGGCGCTTATTCCGATGCGGCTGCCGATGACGCCGTCTCCGACACGCCCGTCGATGGCTGCCGTCAGAAGATACGTCTGCATGCCGCGTTCGCGATAGTTATACGACGCCTGCAACAGCAAGGTCGATTTGCCCGCGTTCATAGTCGAATAGTGAAAGTAAAGTTTTGCCATATCCGGAGGTAGCGCGCCAAAATCGTCTGGGCAAGACCGGTATTTACCTTGAATTCGTTAAAGACGCATGAAGTCGCCGTTAACGTGGGTGTCAGACGCGTTTCAAAACGGCGGAACCGACGGAATACCCGGCGCCAAACGAGCAGAGCAATCCGTGATCGCCTAAAGCAAGATCCTGAGAATACTTCGAAAACGCAATGATCGAGCCGGCAGATGAAGTGTTGGCGTAATCCTGTAGAATGTTGGGTTGCTCGCTGGGTTCAGGGATGCGACCGAGAACTTTCTTTCCGATATAGTCGTTCATTGATTTATTTGCCTGATGGAGCCACAGGCGTTTCAGATCGTTGGCGAGAATGTTTTCGTCGTCCATGTGCGCCGCAATGTGGCGCGAGACCATGGGCAAGACTTCTTTGAAGACCTTTCGGCCTTCTTGAACGAACTGCATATCGCGCCGATCTTCCATTTGATCGTGGGCACGGCGCAAGTAGCCGTTATTATTACGGATATTATTTGAGAATTTGGTGGCACAACGCGTAGACAGCACGCGAAAACCAGTAGCGCCATCGATTTCGCGTTCGACAAGGATGGCGGTGGCCACGTCACCGAAGATGAAATGGCAGTCACGATCACGCCATTCGAGATGGGCGGAACATATTTCGGGGCTGACGACGACGGCGCATTTAACGCTACCGGCGCGGACCATGTCGGCGGCGGTTTGCAACCCGAATGTCGCCGATGAACAGGCGACATTCATGTCATATGCGAAGCCGCCCGCGCCCAGAAGTTGCTGAATTTCAACGGCAATCGCAGGGTAGGCGCGTTCGTGATTGGAGGCGGCACACAAGGTGAGGTCAATGTCAGCGGGCTCGCGCCCGGCTTGTGCGAGTGCTTTGTGGATGGCGTCTACACCCATTTCGGCCATGAGAGACGGGGCGTCGTCGGAACGGGAATCAAGCTGCGGTGTCATCCGGGTTGGGTCAAGAATTCCCTCTTTATCAACGACATAGCGTTGCTCGATTCCGCTGGCGTCGCGAATAAAATCCGCGTTGGAATGGGTTTTTGCGGCAATATCACCTTTGACAATCTCTTCTTGGTGGGCGGCGTTGAAGCGATCGACGTAGGCATTGAAACTGACCACGAGTTCGTCGTTGGTGATGACGTTCGAAGGCGTGTGGACGCCGCTGCCGGTGATGATGGGCTGGTGCATTGGAACCTCGGGCATGACCTTGCTTTGCGTAGCGGGAACAATCGCTTGGGGGCAAGCGTGACGCTGGGTCGCCTGTGAGTTAACGAAAGGTCGCCGCAGCGCGCGCATCAGGGTGTTGCGCCCCAAAATGCCACCCGTTAACCCCCTGAAATCGCAGGAAAAGCAATGTCGGTATCACGTCGGTATTGCGTCGGTATCACGTCGGTGCATGCGTACGCAGGCTTTTCAGTATTGGTGCGTACGTTAACAGGTATGACCCGCGCGTTAAGACGTAGGCAGGGCGTCAGGCGCCTTGCAAGCTGCGCACTTCGATCTCACCGTCGCGGCGTGCGACCATCGCAAGGGCTGCTGCATGGGCAGCTGCGGCGGTGGTGTAATAGGGGATCTTGTCCATCAGCGCGACGTTGCGCATGGATCGTGAATCCTCGACCGCCTGAGCCCCTTCTGTGGTGTTCATAACCAGTGAAATGTCGCCATCCTTCATCACATCGACGATTGTGCGCCCGCCTTCGTAGGCCTTGTTCACTATGTCCGAAGGGATGCCGTTTTCGGTGAGGAATGCGGCGGTCCCGCGCGTGGAAAGAATAGTCAGACCCAGATCGAGAAGCATGCGGGCGGTATCGATCAGTTCGTCCGTCTTGTCGGAGTCTTTGATCGAGAAAAACACCGTACCGCTGGTGGGCAGGTCAACGCCCGCGCCAAGCTGCGCCTTGAGAAACGCGCGGGCGAAGGTACGATCCCAGCCCATGACTTCTCCGGTAGAGCGCATTTCCGGGCCAAGCAGGGTGTCGACACCGGGGAAGCGTGCGAAGGGAAGCACGGCCTCTTTGACCGAGAACCACGGTGTCATGAAATCGGCGAGTTGCATCGGATCGCCCGTTGGGATGACAACGTCGTCCGAAACTGGCGCATGGGCTGGCTTCAACGGGAAGGCACCGAGTTTTTCGCCCGCCATGAGGCGCGCAGCAATTGAGGCTATCGCTGAATCGGTGGCTTTGGCGACAAAGGGGACGGTCCGTGAGGCGCGAGGATTGACCTCGATCAGATAGATCTCGTTGTCTTTTATGGCGAACTGGACGTTCATCAAGCCAACGACTTTCAATTCGCGGGCCAGGGCCACGGTCTGAACGGTCAAACGGTCGATGATGTCTTTGGACAGGGTGTGCGGCGGCAGGGAACAGGCGCTGTCGCCTGAATGTACGCCCGCCTCTTCGATGTGCTGCATGATGCCCGCGACGTGTACGTTTTCGCCGTCGGCAAGAGCGTCGACGTCGACTTCGACCGCACCGCCAAGGTAGCGATCCAGAAGCACGGGGCTGTCGCCCGACACGACAACGGCGTCACGGATGTAGCGTTCGAGTTGCGCGGTGTCGCGCACGATCTCCATGGCGCGACCACCCAGAACGTAAGAGGGGCGGATCACCAGAGGGTAGCCGATTTCTTCGGCTGCCAGCATCGCTTCGGCGTCGGTGGAGGCGATTGCGTTGTGCGGCTGTTTCAGGCCGAGGCGGTTCACAAGATCCTGAAAGCGCTCGCGATCTTCGGCGAGATCGATAGCATCGGGTGTTGTGCCGAGGATCGGAATGCCTGCGTCCTGGAGGGCGTTGGCGAGTTTCAGCGGGGTCTGGCCGCCGAATTGAACGACGACGCCGTGCAGGGTGCCGTTGTCTTGTTCAACGCGCAGGATTTCCATGACGTGTTCGAAGGTGAGCGGTTCGAAATAGAGGCGGTCCGAAGTGTCGTAGTCGGTCGATACGGTCTCGGGGTTGCAGTTGATCATGATCGTCTCGTAGCCCTGATCGGACAGAGCGTAACAAGCGTGACAACAGCAGTAATCGAATTCGATGCCCTGACCGATGCGGTTTGGGCCGCCGCCGAGAATAACGACTTTCTTGGCGTTCGAGGGGCGCGCTTCGCATTCGACTTCGCCCATGACGGGGGATTCGTAGGTCGAGTACATATAGGGCGTCTGGGCCTCGAATTCGGCGGCGCAGGTGTCGATGCGCTTGAACACCGCGACGACGCCAAGGTTTTGGCGGGCATTGCGGACGTTGGTTTCGGTGCGGCCCGTGAGTTTGGCGAGACGGGCGTCGGTGAAGCCAAGCATTTTGAGACTGCGCAGACCGTTCTCAGTGAGGGGCAAGCCGTCTTTGCGGACGATTGCTTCGGCATCGATAATCTCGCGGATGCGCGCCAGAAACCACGGATCAAATGATGTGACGGCCTGAATGTCTTGGTCAGACAGGCCTTCGCGCATGGCTTGTGCGATGACGCGGATGCGATCGGGGGTTTGTTTGGACAAAGCGGCAGTGATCGCGGCGCGGTCGGGCGCGCCGGGGATGTCAATCTCGTCGAAGCCGGTGAGGCCGGTTTCCATGGATGCCAGCGCTTTTTGCATCGATTCGTGGAACGTGCGGCCGATGGCCATGGCTTCGCCGACAGATTTCATCGCTGTGGTGAGATGCGGCTCGCTGCCGGGGAATTTCTCGAAAGCAAAGCGCGGTATCTTGGTGACGACATAGTCGATGGTTGGCTCGAAGCTTGCCGGGGTGACTTTGGTGATGTCATTGTCCAGCTCGTCAAGCGTATAGCCGACTGCCAGTTTCGCGGCAATTTTGGCAATTGGGAAGCCGGTGGCTTTGGACGCAAGCGCCGATGAGCGAGAGACGCGCGGGTTCATTTCAATGACCACCATGCGGCCGTCGGCGGGGTTAACCGCCCATTGCACATTGGAGCCGCCCGTTTCGACGCCGATCTCGCGCAGGACCGCAATCGAGGCTGAGCGCATCATCTGGTATTCTTTGTCCGTCAGGGTAAGCGCCGGGGCCACGGTGATCGAGTCGCCGGTGTGGACGCCCATGGGGTCGACGTTTTCGATGGCACAGACGATGATGGCATTGTCGGCCTTGTCGCGCACGACCTCCATCTCGAATTCTTTCCAGCCAAGCAGGCTTTCGTCGATCAAGACCTGAGCGACGGGGGAGGCCTCGAGACCGCGGCGGCAAATCTCGAAATACTCATCGCGGTTGTAGGCGACGCCGCCCCCGGTGCCACCAAGGGTGAAGGCCGGGCGGATGATCGCGGGCAGGCCGACATAGTCGATCGCGGCCATTGCGTCCTCGAGGCCTTTCGGGATGTCATAGCGGCCGTTTTCTTTCTTGGGGGCTGCGACGATGGTGGCTTTGGGGTTTTCGAGGCCGATGCGATCCATCGCTTCGCGGAATAGTTTGCGGTCTTCGGCCATCTCGATGGCATCCCGCGTGGCACCGATCATCTCGACGTTGAATTTGTCGAGGACGCCCATTTCTTCCAGCGCCAAAGATGTGTTCAGACCAGTTTGGCCACCCATCGTTGGCAAGAGCGCGTCGGGGCGTTCTTTTTCGATGATTTTGGCGACAACTTCGGGAGTGATGGGTTCGATATAGGTGGCATCGGCCAGTTCCGGGTCGGTCATGATCGTGGCCGGATTGGAGTTGACGAGGATGACACGGTAGCCTTCTTCGCGGAGTGCTTTGCAGGCTTGTGCGCCGGAATAATCGAACTCGCAGGCCTGCCCGATTACAATGGGGCCTGCTCCGATGATCATGATCGACTTAATGTCGGTTCTCTTCGGCATCGGACATCCCCTAGGTGGCGCAAATCGTCGTGGGTTATAGGGGCTGGGTTGGCGGGTTCAAGTTTGAAACGGCCTTTGAGAGCGTATGACGGCAA
>JARFRG010000254.1 GCA_029287375.1 Boseongicola sp.
TGGCGGCGATTGATCCGGCGGACTGGGATCGGGTGATTGATGTTAACCTCAAGGGCGTTTTCTACGGGATGCGGGCGGTTCTGCCGGGGATGATTGCGCGGGGCGGTGGCTCGATTTTGAACATTTCGTCGGGGGCGGCGACCAGTGCGATTGAAGGCTGGTCGCATTACTGTGCGTCAAAGGCGGGTGTATTGATGCTGACCCGAATGGGCGACAAGGAGAACCGGGACGCGGGTGTGCGGGTGATCGGTTTGTCTCCGGGAACGGTTGCGACGGATATGCAACGCGAGATCAAGGCCAGCGGCGTTAATCCGGTGAGCCAGCTGGACTGGTCGGCGCATATTCCGCCGGAATGGCCTGCGCGGACGCTGTTGTGGATGTGTGGCTCTGAGGCGGACGCGTATTTGGGGCAGGATATCTCGCTGCGCGATGAGGGTGTTCGCCGTGCGGTCGGGTTAATCGCGTGATCGATGCGGTGCAGGAGGCGGGCGTTTTGACGCTGACGCTGGATCGGCCAGAGAAGGCCAATGCGGTGACGCGCGAGATGTTGGCGGAGTTGGCGGATCGTGTGGAGGGGGTTGGGTCAGACGTTTGCGCGGTGATTTTGACCGGGCGCGGGCGTGTGTTCAGTGCCGGGGCTGATCTGGACGCCGCGCGGGCTGGTTTGGCGACGGATGCGGTATGGGAGCGTTTGTCGGGGGCGGTCGCGGGTTGTCCGGCTTTGACGATTGCCGCGCTCAACGGGACGGCGGCGGGAGGTGCTTTGGGCATGGTTCTTGCCTGTGATTTGCGGATCGCGGTGCCGGGGACATCGATGTTTTACCCGGTGATGCGGCTTGGGTTCTTGCCGCAACCGTCTGATCCGGTGCGGATGGCAGCTTTGGGTGGTGCGTCGGCGGCGCGGCGAATTTTGCTGGCGGGTGAGAAGATTTCGGCGGGTGAGGCGAAGGCTTTGGGGTTGTTGGATGAGATCTCGGAGGATTGTCTTGCCGCAGCGCACGCAAGGGCGGCGGATGCTTGCGCGGCGGGGCAAGTGCATGTGGCGGCGATCAAGGCGATGATCCCGCACTAACGGTTTTTCCTATTTCTTTCGGGGAGAGTGGCGACCCGCGCGATGAAGGACAACAGCCGGGCAATGTCGGTTTCAAAGAGGGTGGCCTATGGATGACGCAATTGGATCGGGTCCGGACAAGGTAGAGGCGCTTGTCGTGGGCGGCGGTCCGGCGGGGCTGGCGGCGGCGGAGGTGATGTCGGCGCGCGGTTTATCGGTGCTGGTGGTGGACGCGATGCCGTCGGTTGGGCGCAAGTTCCTGATGGCGGGCAAGTCCGGGCTGAACCTGACAAAAGATGAGAGCCTTGCGGGGTTTGTGGCGCGGTACGGCGATGGATCAGAGGTTTTTTTGGCCGCTGTCGAGGCGTTTGGTCCTGAGGCTGTTGCCGAGTGGGCGCGAGGGCTGGACGAGCCGATTTTTACCGGATCGACGGGACGGGTGTTTCCAAAAGCGATGAAGGCGTCGCCGTTGCTGCGACGGTGGCTGGGCCGTCTGGCGGCGCAAGGTGTTGAGCTTCGCACGCGCTGGCAATGGACGGGCTGGGACGGCGACGCGTTGGAGTTTTCGACGCCTGACGGTGCGCGCCGGGTAGAGGCATCGGTAGTTGTGATGGCTCTTGGTGGCGGCAGCTGGGCGCGGCTTGGCTCGAACGGGGCTTGGGCGGAAGTTTTCGAGGGCGCTGGTATTCCGTGCCAGGCATTTCAGGCGTCGAATGCGGGGCTTCGGGTGGACTGGTCAGAGCATATGGAGGCGCATTTTGGCACGCCCGTAAAGGGCATGAGCCTGACGGCGGGCGATGTGGTGAGCCGTGGCGAATGGGTTGTGACGTCGCGCGGACTTGAAGGCGGCGGGGTCTATGAGGTGACACGCGCAGTGCGCGAGGGCGCGGCGTTGACGGTTGATCTTTTGCCGGATCTCACGGAGGAGGAAATTGCCCACAAGTTGACGCGACCGCGCGGGAAATTGAGCGTTTCCAACTATTTGCGCAAAGCGCTGGGCCTGTCGGCAGTGCAGCGGGCGCTGTTGATGGAATGGGGCCGGCCTTTGCCTGAAGGGGCGGGACTTGCGGTGCGGATCAAGACACTTGTGGTGCCTGTGGTCGGGATGTTTCCTTTGGATGAAGCAATTTCCACGGCGGGTGGTGTTGGCTGGGATGCGTTGGACGGTTTCATGTTGCGGCACCGTCCCGGGACTTTCGTGGCGGGAGAAATGCTTGATTGGGATGCGCCGACGGGCGGATATTTGATTACCGGCTGCCTTGCGACCGGACGCGCGGCTGGGACGGCTGCCCTGACCTATCTTGGGCGTTAGGTCGACGAGGCGATCAGAGCACCAGTGGACAGTGGGCGGTGTACTTGCGGCCCGTCGTGCGCCCAACCAGAATTTCCGCGGTTTCGAGGTACTAGCGGTTCTTTTGAGAGGCGGCCCATGCCGGGCGGGATTTCATGCGGTCGAGGTAGGCTTGTGAGATCTCAGAGATCGACTGGCTATCGGTGGCCCAGAACAAGCAGTGGGTTGCGATGATGTCGGCGATTGTGAAGCTGTCCCCGGCGAAGAATTCGGCGCCGTCGAGAAGGCGGGTGAATTTTCTTTCGGCCATCGCGAAATCGGTGGCGATGAGGGGGAAGATTTCGGGGTGGCGCATGTCTTCGGGCAGGACGTAGCTGTGGCGAGAGCGCATCCAGAGGGGCGCTTCGAGTTCTGTTAACAGGAACGCAATGCGGGCGTCCATCTTTGCGCGGGCGTGGGAGCCGGGCGTGTGGGTGAGCCGTTTTTCGCGATCAGTCAAGTGGTAGAGGATGGCGGTAGAATCGGTGAGGATCGCATCGCCGTCTTTCAGGACCGGAACCTGTTTCAGCGGATTGAGGGCGTTGATTTCGGGCGAATGGGGCCGCGCGATCTGGTGATCGTAGGGCAGGCCAAGTTCTTCGAGGCACCACAGGACACGGGAGGTTCTGGTTTGCACGGGGCCAATGACAGTGAGGCTCATTTGCGATTCATCCAGGCTATTTTAAGGAGTGTGCGTTCCATCAGCGCCATGTCGGGCGCGCGATTTGGAGAGCGCAGCGTGAGGTCTGTGTCGAGGAGAAGCGTCAGCGCGCGTTCCAATTTCTGCATACCCCATGACGAAGCCTGACGTTGGATGCGGTCGCGGCGCGGGCCGAAGACGGGCGGGCGCAGTTTGCCGATGCCACTGCCGGGGCCGCCGGGGTCGGAGGCGACGATGTGGAGTGTCTTGAAATGTCGGGTTGCCCCGATGCACAGGCCTACCGCGCCGATACCCTGGGCCTCCAGGCGTTGCAGAACCGGGCCGATGCGGTGGGCTTCGCCGTCGGCGGCGATATTGAGGACGTCATCAATGCCAGCCTCGATGGATTGGGGCGCGGAGAGGTCGACTTCTTCCGGGGTGAGCGGTGTCGTGTCGCCGCGTTTGTAGAGGGCGATTTTTTCGAGCGTCTGGCGGAAGTCGCCGGGGTCGATGACGCGGGAGAGATTGGTGAGGGCCGC
>JARFRG010000004.1 GCA_029287375.1 Boseongicola sp.
GGTGATCTGGGCCTCGGACAAGACTTTGAGGCTGTTGGATGCCTTTGACGGTTTGACCATTTCCGCCGGTAAGTTGCGGGCACAGCAGCCAAAATGGAACCCCGAGTTACAGGCCGCGATCGCACGGGCGGGTGAGAAGCGGCATGTTTGGGACAGCGGTTTTTCGGCAGGCGGGAACAACCAGTTTCATTATCCGTGTATTCTGGGCGATCGTGAGGGTGTCTTGCATTGCACCGTGTTTGTGCGGGACGGGATGATTAATGTCTCGTTCGGGGATGACGCATTGATCGGTGGGCGGATCGAAACGGCCGCCGAGATTTTCGCGTTGTCCGAGGCACAAAAGCGCCTCGCACATGAGGTGTCAAACGGGCTTGGGCTGACGGACGCGGCCGAGGCTTTGGGGATTTCGGTCAATACGGCGCGCACGCATCTGACGCGAATTTATGCGAAGACAGGGGTGAATTCGCAGGTGGCGTTGGTCAGGATGCTGATGTCGATGGCGGCGCTGCCTTATCAGGCTTGAGCATTTCGTTCGGCGTATTTTGCTTCGCGTTCTTCGCGCTGTTTTTTCAGCATGGCGGAATAACGGGGGGCGAAGAACTTGGTGAAGGTGCGCACCTCGGGACGTTTGTGGGCTTGGGGCGATGTGACGAGCCAGGTGAGGACCGAGAATTCTTCCATAGGTTCAAGGCAGACAGTTAAGCTCGGCGTGGCACTGGCAAGGCCAACGCCCATTGGTCCGATGCCGAACCCGCTGAGTACGGCCGCGACCACGCCTTGATAGGTGTCGCATTCCATGACGATCTGGTCGGGTGTGATGCGGTCAGTGATGAATGTTCTCAATTTACTCATGCCGCCGCTCATCAGGACGAATTTGTGACCGGCGAAATCCTCGGCAGACGCGGGGACCCCATGCTTTTTGATATAGCTTTCGGAGGCGAAAAGCGTGACGTGCGCCTGTGAGATCTTGCGACATATCAGGTCTGGATCGGTGATCTCGTTGGTGTAGCGGATGGCGACGTCGGCTTCGCCCTTTGCCATGTCCAACGTGTCGGGCGTCGCGAGGAAGTCAAAGGTGATTCCGGGGTGTTCGGCGTTGAAGTCCGACAGGATAGCGGCGAAGTTTTCTGAAAAGACCTCGGGCACACCAGTGACGCGGATGGCCTTGCCGGAGCATTTCTTAAGGGTTCCAGCGGTGTCGGCGAGGGCGTTTGCGTTCATTTCCATCGCTTCGGCGCTGGTTTGAAGGGCAAGGGCGGCTTCGGTGGCTTTAAACCCGCGCGTGTCGCGGTCGAACAGGGTGAGGCCGAGCGTGTGTTCAAGGGCCTCGATGCGGCGGGCGACGGTGGGTTGCGCCATGCCGATGGATTTCGACGCGGCAAGGGTCGAGCCGGAGCGCAGCACGGCAAGGAAGACCCGGACGTCTGACCAGTTGGTAAATCGGCTATTCATTTTTGTAGAACAGCACAACAACGAAGCGGATACCAGAGGGATCATCGCTGACTTAGCGTGGATTTAACAGATCAACGCACAAGGACTTTTCATCATGGCAATGGCTCCCGACTTTCCCGCTCTCATTTCGTTTTCGGGCATGTTTTTGCGTTTTCGCCCGGCGGCAAAGGGCGAGGCGGTCACAGATGAAGACCGGGACGCGGTGTGCGCGCGGCGCGAACTCTTGAACCGGGTGATGTGCGAGAACGCTTGCGCTGTGCAGGGCGAGCACGGGATGCAGGCGATGATGTCGATGTATCCACGGGAGTTCTGAGACGCAGCCTGTGTTGGGCGGTTTCGGGCGCGATTTGGTTGTTTTTGAAGGTCGGTGGGGATGGCGGCGTATGGGACGAAGTTGCTGTTTAGCGTTGCGCCTTCAGGGTCTGTTTTTGGTGCGATGACTTTGGGCCTCTCGTCGAAAACGACACAGCGTCGTTTGCAGGCATTCTCGAGGGAAATCGCGGGCTAAAGTGCATCTGACACTGTGAGACTTTGCCATGCACGAGCGCCGTATTCCCGAATGGCTACGCCATGCCCCTGCACCGAGCGTGCGGGGTTTCGCGATGCTTTCAGGCGCCGAAGCCATGGCACGCGGCGTGTTGATTTCAGTCTTTCCACTTGCGATGTATCAGGCCCTCCAAGACGCGTCGGTTGTGTCAGAAGTGTATTTCGCGGTCGGCGTGGTCTCATTGCTAACCGGGTTGATGGTCCCCTTCGTGACCCGATTTGTCGCGCGGCGCTGGGTGTATACACTCGGGGCCAGTTTCTTTGTCGCGGGGTCACTTCTTGCGATCGAAGGCTCACCCTCGGCCGTTGTTATCGCTTTGCTTTTGACCACGATTTCAACGGTTGTGACCTTTGTTTGTTTTAACGCCTACGTTCTGGATTACATTGCCAAGATAGAGCTGGGCCGATGCGAGACGTCGCGCATGTTTTACAGCGCGCTTGGATGGACGGCAGGTCCGGTGGTCGGCGTCATGCTGTTCAGCTGGTGGAAACCGGCGCCCTTTGCCGTGGCCGCAATTGCCTCGGCATTTATGTTGGCGATGTTTCTGTTCATGCGACTTGGGAACGGCAAGCTGATCACCAAAAGCCGCGCGGCACCGACCAACCCGCTCGCGTTCCTGCCGCGATTTGCAAAGCAACCGCGGCTTCTTGCTGGCTGGACTTTCGCGGTCATAAGATCCTGTGGGTGGTGGATCTACGTGGTCTACATGCCAATTTTCGCGATTGAAAACGGCCTTGGAGACAAAATTGGTGGCATCGCGCTTTCAATTTCGAATGCAGCCCTATTTGCGACGCCGTTCATGCTCAGATGGATGCAGGCACGATCAATCCGATATGCCGTGCGCACAGGATTTTGCGTCTCGGGGGTGTTGTTCATTGTGGGAGGTCTGGCGGCTGGTGCGCCTTGGGTTTCGGTGCTGTTCCTGATGACGGCCTCATTCTTTTTGATCTTGCTGGATGTCTCGGCAGGCTTGCCGTTCTTGCTGGCGGTAAAGCCATCGGAGCGGACGGAAATGTCAGCCGTTTATTCAAGCTATCGCGATGTGTCTGGCATTATTACGCCGGGTGTGGCCTGGCTCGTTTTGATCGCCACACCCATTTCCGGGATATTTGCAGCCGGGGGTGCTGGTTTGCTGGTCGCATGGGGGCTGGCCGCGCGACTGCACCCAGGGCTTGGGAAGGGGCGGGTGCCGTTTTCCGCGCGCTCGACCGTGGCTGTGGCGGTGTCTGAGACAGCAGGTCAGGTACCGTCCTGAGCGAGCTTATAGCGATCTCAGGCATCTTGTTGTGGGCCGAGCAGGATGTCTTTGTCTTTCGCGCTATTCAAATGGACGGCGATCACAAGGAAACTGTGCCTTTGAATACTTTCGGAAAGGTTGCCTTTAGAGCGACGTCCACGTCTTCCATCGTGACGGGCAAGCCGAGGTCGACCAAGGATGTGACGCCGTGGTCGGTGATGCCGCAGGGGACGATGCCGTTGAAGTGTGACAGATCGGGTTCGACGTTGATCGACAACCCGTGGAAGCTGACCCATTTG
>JARFRG010000065.1 GCA_029287375.1 Boseongicola sp.
CACCAGTCCCGCGTCCCCCTGAACAAAACGCTCAACCAGAACCTTGGAAATTTCCCTCGGCACATCCGTCAAGCGGTCCGTTGCTGTTCGTCTCATCGGCAAGGTCGCGATCAAATCCGCAAGCGGCCCTGCCCCAGCCGCAACCAATGCCCCGATGATCGGCAAGACTGCATCGCGGGTCATCAAAGGCGCAAGTCGCCGCCCGCCTCGTGTGACCTCAAACCCCAACAAAAACCCGCCGTTCGGCTCGTAGCCCACAACATTCGTCCCGCTGCCGATCATCTTTTCTTCCATTTTCTCAATGACATATGGCGATCCAATCCGGCAGCGCTCAACATCATCGAACACGTCCATTGCCTCGACCATCGTGTTCGCCGAAACCGTCGTCACAACACACCGCGCCCCAAAGTATTGCGCGACCAGTGGTCCCAACACATCCCCCGGCACCACGCGCCCTGCGCCGTCCGCAACCAATGGGCGGTCCGCGTCACCGTCTGTCGAAACGATCCCATCAAGCCCATGCTCCGACGCCCATCCGGCAAGCTGCAGGCGCACCCGCGCATCAATCGCCTCTGTGTCCACCGCAACAAAATCGTCCGAGCGATCAAGGTGCACGACCACGGCCCCCAGCCCGCACAGAACGTGCGGCAACACCTCGCGCGCCGCCGAGCTATGCTCCCAAACACCAATGCGCTTTCCCCGCAATGCGGCTTCACCGAAAAAAGCGATGTAGCGCGCGACATAGGCCTCGCTTGCCGCGCAGATTTCCACCTCTGGGACCGGGGTGTCGGGCAAAGCATCACCGCGCGCCACCGCCGCAACCAAAACCGCTTCGTCAGCCTTGGTGATCTCGCCGTCCTGCGTGTAGAATTTCAATCCGTTGCGGACCGCAGGGATGTGGCTCCCGGTGACCATCACCGCCAAAGCGCGCCGCCCGTCTGCTTCCAACGCCAAAGCGGGCGTCGGCAGGACGCCACAATCCACCACCCGCACCCCGGCCATCGCGGCACCTTCGGCAACTGCGCCAGCAAGGCGCGGCGAAGATGCGCGCAAGTCCCGCCCCATCACCAAAGCCCCATGATGCGGAAAACTCATAGCAAAAGCATGGACATAGCGCCGAACAAGATCATCCGTCAGATCATCGGCCAGCCCGCGCAACCCTGACGTTCCAAACGATACCATCTCGCGCGCCTCCCCCGGATACACCGCGACTATACCCTGCGCCCGGGCGCCGACCAGATCCCATCTGGTCCCGCCCCTCATTCCCGCCTAGTCTTCCGGCAAAAGTCAGGGGGACAAAAGACATGGCATCCATTCTTATCATCGGCGGCGGCGGCATGGTTGGCCAAAAGCTCGCCAGCGCGCTAGGTAAATCACCACTGTCTCGCGCGAACGATAGCGTCACCCTGTTTGACCTCGGGTTCGCCGACAACGGAGCCCCCGCAGCCCATCGAGTTACCGGCAATGTCACCGACGACGCCCTTGTCTCTTCACTTATCGCCCAGCGACCGGACGTGATTTTCCACCTTGCGTCCATCGTTTCGGGTGAGGCGGAAACCGATTTTGACCTCGGCTGGACGGTCAATGGCCGCGCGTTCTGGAATTTCCTCGAAGCCGTGCGCGCCGAACATGTCGCATCCGGCGAGGTCTGGCGTCCCCGTGTTGTCTTCACTTCGTCCATCGCCGTTTTCGGCGCGCCTTTTCCCGACAAGATCGACGACACATTCTTGTCCGCGCCGCAAACATCTTATGGAGCGCAAAAGGCGATCTCCGAACTGATGCTCACGGATTTCAGTCGCAAAGGTTTCCTTGATGGGCTGTCGATCCGATTGCCCACCATCTGCGTGCGTCCGGGCAAAGCAAACAAGGCCGCATCCAGCTTTTTCTCCGGCATTATCCGCGAGCCTCTCAACGGCAAAGAGGCCATTCTTCCCGTATCGACTGACGTGCGGCATTGGCACGCCTCGCCCCGCGCCGCAGCCGGATTCTTGCGCCATGCCGCCTTGATCGATCTTGATCAGGTCGGCCCCCGCCGCGCGCTGAACCTGCCGGGCGTCAGTTGCACGGTCGAGGAACAGATCGAAGCCCTGCGCGATATCGCAGGCAACGATGTGGTCGCCCTGATCAAACCCGAGCCCGATGAGGCCATCGGCAAAATAGTCGCCGGGTGGCCACGCGATTTCGACCCCGAGCGCGCCAAAGCCTTGAGATTCAAAGCTGAATCGAGCTTTCACGACATCATCAACACGTATATCGCCGAAGACTTGCCAAAGTCCTAAAACGCAACGAAAAACGCGCGGCCCCAATGGACCGCGCGTCATATCCGTGGTTCAGGATGCCTATTTCGACAGGCTCTCTGCCAGGCGCATCAGCGTGACCGCTTCGGCGCGATACCCAAATGCATCCTCGCCGCGCGCCTGCGTCGCCAAGGCAATCGCCTCTGTCCAACCCCAGCCTCCCAGATAGTCGCCACCGCGCAAGAGCTGGCCGAACCCCGCCATTGCAACTGAGAACCGCGCGTCTTCCCCGGCCTCACCCTGCCCCGGCAGGATCGGCTCTTCAATCAATCGGCTTTGATCCTCGCCAGGCATCTTGTAGCGGAGCTTAAAGAACCCAAGCTCGCCCGGCTCACCGGCACCTTCGGTCTCGCCATACCGCAACGGCCCGGTCCGCACCGCGTCCGAGCCAACCGGCGTCACCTCGTATATCGCCGTGACCGAATGCCCAGCCCCAATTTCGCCTGCATCAATCCGATCATTGTTGAAATCCTCACGCCGCAGTGCGCGGGTTTCATAACCAATCAGCCGGTATTCCGCGACCTCTGCGGGGTTAAACTCCACCTGTATCTTGACGTCGTTCGCAATCGGAAACAAAGCCCCGGTCAGCTGGTCCACAAGCACTTTGCGCGCCTCGGACAGCGTATCAATATAGGCCGCCGTTCCATTGCCGTTCTGTGCCAGTGCCTGCATCGTGGCGTCGTCCAAATTCCCGCGCCCAAAGCCCAGAACGCTTAGGTAGGTTCCGCTCTCACGCTTGTCGGCAATGAAATCTTTCAACGCATCGGGGTCACTTAACCCCACATTGAAATCGCCGTCCGTTGCCAGAACAACCCGCGTCACCTCTCCATCATCGGCCATGGCTTCGGCAACCTGATAGGCCTGCTGCAAACCGGCTTGACCCGCCGTCGATCCACCGGATTCCAACCGATCCAAAGCCGCCAGAATAACCGACCGTTCCGCCGCGCGCGTTGGCTCCAATACCTGGCCCGCAGACCCTGCATAGGTCACAATCGACACCTCATCCTCGGGTCGCAATTCCGCCAACATCAGGCGAAACGACTGCTTCAAAAGCGGCAACTTGTTTGCGTCCTGCATAGACCCGGACGTATCGATCAAGAACACAAGGTTCAGCGCCGGACGGTCTTCGACCAGCGGCAAATCCCCCTGAAGGCCAATATGCACAAGCTCCGTTCCCGCATTCCACGGGGTCGGCATCACAGTGATTGTCGCCTCAAACGGGTCCGGACCATCCGATTCCGGGTAGGCATAAGGGAAATAGTTTACCATTTCCTCAACACGCACCGCCTCACGCGGTGGCAACATGCCCATTGTCAAAGACGACCGCACAACTGCATAAGACGCCGTGTCCACATCGATAGAAAACGTCGAAACCGGGTCTTCGGACGTAACTTTAAGCGGCGAGGTCTCGGCATTTGAAAACGCTTCCGTGTCGCTTTCAGGCGCAACCACCACAGCGTCACCCGGAACAATCAGCCGCTTGGCCTCGGGGGCTGCCAAGATCTGATCCGCCGATCTGTTCAGCGCCAGACCCTGACTGACTTGCGGTGCAACAAAGCTTTCCTCTGCTAAAATCTCTGGCTCTGAAAGCAAAAGATCGTCCGCAGAATCCGCCTCAACCCGCTCTCTGACACTGGCAATTGGCGCGGCCGGCTCCTCAGCCGTCGCCCCTCCAAGCTGCGCCGCCCCCGACCGGTCCTCGCGACCCGTCTTGTCCATATCCACTAGTGCCACTTCACCGGGCGTCATCTCAGCCGGAGGCATCAGCAAATCGCGCCCAACCGGCAAGACCATCACCAATCCAACAGCCACCAGCCCCGTCGTCAGCGTCAAACCGCCCCGCGTCGTCATCACATTCAGCATCGTTTTCACTCCATGTCCAAGGCGGGCCAGAGGGCCACGCTCAGACATAGGACGCCGCTCATCCGCCAATCCTTGGAGCCGGGCGAAATTTTCTTCGGCCGCAGCCAAATTCGCGGCCTTGCGCGCCGTATCGGGCGCGGGCGTCGCGGCCGTCATCGCGGCCTTCAGATCGTCGAATTCCTCGCTCATTGCTCCGCCTCCTTCATCGCCCGCAAGCGCTTGCGCACCTCGGACACCCGCCATGAAATCGTGCCTTCGCTCACGCCCAATACTTCGCCCGCCGCGCCGTGCGTCACACCATCGTCCAGAACCAATGCCATCGTGTCGCGCAAATCGTCCGGCAACGCGGCCATCGCGGTCTGCAACCAACTCATCGCCTGCGCCGCCTCATCCGCCTCGGCGCGCCGGGCTGTCTCGACCTCGCCCCAGGCCACCGCAGCCCGCGCATGGGTCTGGGCGCGCCGCCGCCGATCATGGGCCGCATTCACCACAACACGATACAACCAAGTCGAAAACCGAGCCTCGCCCCGGAACGCCGCCAGCTTGAATGGCAAAGCTGCACAAACATCCTGACACAAATCTTCCGCCTCTTCCCGCCGCCCGGTCAAACGAAAGCACAGACCGAACATGCGGTCATAGTGCCGCGAGATCAGACTGGAAAAGGCATCGCGGTCACCACCAGCGGCGGCCCGGGCCAGGGCTTCATCAGACGTTGCCATACGCATTACGACTGTTATGACGCGCCCCGAAGGTCAATCCTTGGCGGCAAACCGGATTATTTTTCAGATTTCTTCTTGGCAAAAATACTCTGGAAGGGTCCGGGAGGGTGAAACCCTCCCGTTCTGTCGTCGCTCGCATTTATCTTTGCGATGCAATCGGGGTCAGACGCTCACACAAACATACTTCATCTCAAGATAATCTTCGATCCCGTGACGCGACCCCTCACGCCCCAGACCCGACTGCTTCACGCCGCCAAAGGGCGCAACCTCGGTCGAAATGATCCCGGTATTCACACCGACAATCCCGTATTCCAAAGCCTCGGACACCTTCGCAACCCGGCTCAATCCACCCGAATAGAAATAGGAGGCCAATCCAAAGATCGTGTCATTGGCATAGGCAATCGCCTCGTCGTCCGTATGGAATCGGAAAAGCGGAGCCAGCGGCCCGAACGTCTCTTCCTGCGCGACTTTCATATCCTGCGTCACACCCGTCACAATCGTCGGTTCAAAGAACATGCCGCCCAGATCATGCGCCTTGCCCCCGGTGACGATCTTCCCGCCCTTGGAGGTCGCGTCGTTGATATGATCCATCACTTTATCCAGGGCGGCAGGCTCGATCAATGGACCCAGATCAGCACCATCCAGACCATCACCAACCCTCATCTGCGCCAGACGCTTGCCCAATCGCTCGGCGAAATCGTCATACACCGCGTCCTGCACGTAAATCCGGTTCGCGCAGACACAGGTCTGACCATTGTTGCGGAACTTGCACGCCATCGCGCCTTCGACCGCTGCATCCAGATCTGCATCGTCAAAGACAATGAACGGCGCATTGCCGCCAAGCTCCATCGAACATTTCATCACCTGATCAGCTGCCTGCTTCAGCAAAATACGCCCCACTTCGGTCGACCCGGTGAACGACAGCTTGGCCACGGTCGGGTTCTCGCAGAACTCTTTGCCAATGCCGGACGAATCTGTTGACGGGACAATCGACAACACACCTTTCGGCAATCCTGCCCGGTCCGCCAGAACGCCCAAAGCCAGTGCCGACAGCGGCGTCAAGGTCGCCGGGCGTACCAATATCGAACAGCCTGCCGCAAGCGCGGGACCGACCTTGCGAGTGATCATCGCGTTGGGGAAATTCCACGGCGTGATCGCTGCACACACACCAATGGGCTGTCGCAAAACTGTGATGCGTTTGTCCGGCTGATGGCCTGGAACCGTCTCTCCGTAAATGCGCTTGGCTTCTTCGGCGAACCACTCGATGAAGGACGCGCCGTAGATGATCTCGCCCTTGGCCTCAGCCAGTGGCTTGCCCTGCTCTGCGGTCAGAATGATCGCCAGATCATCGGCATGCTCGACCATCAGATCGAACCAGCGCCGCAAGGTATTGGCCCGTTCTTTCGCGGTACGTGCCGCCCAGTCTTTCTGCGCGACCTTTGAGGCGGCAATCGCCGTCGCCACCTGCGCACGATCGACATCAGCGACGGTTGCAATCACATCGCCCCGCGCCGGATTCGACACGTCAAACGTGCGCTCTCCGGCGCCGTCGACCCACTCGCCTGCAAGATACGCGCGGGTCTCAAGCAGGCCCGGATCAGTCAAAAGGTTTTTTAGATCGGTGGTTGCGTCCAACATATCGTGTCTCCCGGGTCTGGTTCTTGCGCGCAATGCGTGCTTTCAAATGCTCTATACCCTGACCCCGTTCCCGAGGACGAGATGAAAAACGATATTCCCTACAACAATGGGGATTTCATTCCCAACGCCGCCGCCTACCCAGATCAATGGGCGGACGCTGCCCGCGAGTTCCGCGAGACCGAAGCCGCCATTGGACGGGCACGCCTGAACACCAGCTATGGCGATCTGGACCGCGAGAAGTTCGACCTGTTCCACCCCGCAGGGCGCGCGGAAGGCCTCGTCGTGTTTGTCCACGGAGGGTATTGGCACAAATTCGACCGCTCGTATTGGTCACATTTCGCGCGGGGCCTCACAGAGTCCGGCTTTGCGGTCGCCATGCCGTCCTATCCACTTGCCCCCGACGTGCGCATCCGGGACATAACGCGATCTATCGCCCGCGCGGTCCAAAAGGCGGCCAGCTATGTTGGAGGCCCGATATACCTCACAGGTCATTCGGCAGGCGGCCACCTCGTGGCGCGGATGCTGTGCCGTGACGTTGCGATTCCCGAGGACGTGCGTGGACGCTTCATGAATGTTGTCCCGATCTCACCGCTGTCGGATTTACGACCGTTCCTTGAGACATCGATGAATGAGAGCCTTGGCCTTGATGAGGCCGAAGCCATCGCCGAAAGCCCGATCACGCACGAAAGGCTGCGCATTCCGCTGACTGTCTGGGTCGGCGCCGAAGAAAGGCCCGCGTTTCTGGATCAGGCGCGTTGGCTTGCCGAGGCATGGCACCGCGATTTGCGCATCGCACCAGGGCGGCATCATTTTGATATTCTCGATGATCTCGAGCACCCGGGCAGCCCATTGGTGCGCTCGATTTTAGGGTCGTGAATTTGGATATTTAAGCCAAAAAGAAAAGGTCAGCCGAAGCGGGTCGCCCATGTGGGGAAGGGATCGTTCGGCGCGGCTGTGGCATGGTAGATGCCGCGCGCGATCGCGCGGGCAAGGCAGGTGGCCGCGACGTGGCCAAGGAGGAGTTGGTCTTCGGGGGTAAGTGTCTTCAAACCGGTCGAGGCCGCAAACACCAGATCGCCGTCCATCGGCGTGTGCGACGGCACAATGGCCCGCGCCATCCCGTCATGCGCCGCCACCGCCATGCGTGTGGCGCTTGCCTTGGTCAAAATCGCATCCGTCGCCACGATTGCAATCGTCGTATTGCCCGGGCTGTCCAATTTGGTACGTGGAGTCCCAAAAGGGGCCGTCTCAACGCCCAACCCGCCAAATTCGCCGTTCATCTCAAAAGGGGCCGCCCAAAACCGAGGTCCGTCGCCCACCGTCACCTGCCCCAGCGCATTCACTGCCACCAAAGCACCCACTGTGACACCCGACGGCAAAACCGCCGACGCCGAACCAATCCCGCCCTTCAGACCCGCCACTGTCGCGCCCGTGCCTGCGCCCGCCGTGCCAAGAGCCACCTCTGCGCCGCGCGCCTCATAGGCCGCCCGCCCAAGGGCTGCGTATGGGTTCGCCGCCCAATCCTTGTCACCGCCATTCGCCAAATCAAACAAGATCGCGCCCGGCACGATCGGCACCAGATGCCCCGCGGCGTCAAACCCACGTCCGTCGCGGCGCAAGCCCTCCATCACGCCCGACGCCGCATCGAGGCCAAAAGCCGAACCGCCCGACAGGACCAAAGCATCCACCTCTGACACCGTCGCATCCGGTCGCAGCAAATCCGTCTCGCGCGTTCCCGGAGCCCCGCCCATCACATGAACGCCCGCCACCATCGGTGCATCGCCAACCAACACCGTCACACCAGACTTCAAAGTCGTGTCGCTTGCCTGCCCGACGCCAAGCCCCGGCACATCAGTAATTGCATTCCTTGTGCCGGTTCTCATCGCCGTATCCCGTTCACTTCCGCCTCAATAATCTCACCCGCGAACCGTCCCAAAAGCCGCAACTCCGACCCCGATCCCGGAAAATCCCGACGCGCGGTCAAGGTCGACGGGCGCACGACTATCACCGTGTCCACGCCGCCCATCAGTGCTTCAATCCGCGCCACAATCGCCGGACGGAAATAATGCGCCAACCGCACCGGACGCGCCGCCTGAATGACATCCACATCTCCCAGATCAAAAGACAGCCCATAGCGACCCGCCTCCTGCAACAAATAGGCAAAGGCGGCGGGCTGATTGGCAAAATCCCCCGCCATCACCGTCAAAAGTGCCGGTACTTTTGCAGACGTCACTGCAACCACCCCACTGCGAAAAATCTCACACTGATGCCCCTTTGACCTGCTGTCCAACCCACGCGCAAAGACTGTCTTATCTCGCGCACAAGGGAAAGCCCTTGCGAGCCACACCCCCGAACCCCTATCTGATGCCAAACAAGGAGACCCGCATGGCCTATATCAAATGGACGTTCCGTATCGTGCTGATCGTGATGGTGGGAGGGCTCTTGCACTATACACTCCCGCAACGCGATATTGTGCGGATCGTGAACACCTACGAAGAACGCCAGGACTTTGGCGGCTTCAGCGATATCTTCTGGCAAAACACCGCAGGTGGCACAACCGATGCCCCCGTGTCGCGTGATGTGTTGTACCTTCAGACGGTGCAGCCGGACGGCAGTCCGATGGTCTATCGCAATCAGGACACTGGATGGGGCTGGCCGTTCTACTTCAAGTTCGACACAGCCGATCTTCAGACCAACGCCGCCGATGCAATCTCTCCGCGCGAAACGCCAGAATGGTACGCGGTGCGCCACTACGGCTGGCGCAACACATGGCTTGGCGGGGGCATCTTTCCGAACGCCCTATCGATGAAGCCAGTTGCAGGGCCTGACGTCCGCCTGATCCCGTGGTTCAATATCGTTTTCCTGACGTTACTGACGATCCTCGTTTTGACGATCTGGCGGCTATGGCGGAATTTCCGCATGGCGCGCATCGATCCGGTCTTTGACGAGATTGATGAAACTGCTGACGAGGCGCGCAGTTGGATTGCATCCACGTTCGACCGGCTGTTCGGGCGGCGCAAGTAGCCCCGACAAACAAACCCCGGCGCAAAAGAAAAGGCCCGCCTAAAGCGGGCCTTCCTCATTCTATTTAGTCGCGATTAAGCGGCTTTCTTGCGACGCTTCATGGCAGCAAGGCCACCAAGTCCACCAAGCAGCAACCAACCAGCGGCTGGAAGCGGGACAGCGCTTATGCCGGATACGTAAGCATTCGGACCAGCAATCATTTCGAATGTGACATACGAGCCTGCTGTCAGAAAGTAATCCAGATCAAAACGCCAATCATCGCCGGACGCACCCTGACCGTTAGAAATGTCGTCAGAGATCAGGTCGGCAAAATAAATGGAGTACGTGGCAAACAGATCGCTTGAGATTTCCCATTCCCAATCTGTTTCATCCAGCGCTGTACCGTCATGGTTATGGTTGAACCAAATCGATCCAAAGTAGAAACCATCGTCATTGGCTGTGAACGTCAATGACTCATCGCTCTGCCACTGGATACTGTCGTCAGAAGAGTCCGAACACACATTGGCGCCCGAAGAACCGTTCGCGCCTAAGCTGGCCCCACTTAGAAGAGAGCCGCAAACGCCCATTCCGGCATTGTCAGCATCCAGATAAACTAGCGCTTCATTGCCATTCTTGGTCGCCGTCACTGTCACGTCACCGACAGTCAGGGAATCATAGGCTGACTCTCCGTAGACGTTTCCATCGGCTAGTTCTTTGAAATTATACGTAGCGGCAGATGCCGCCTGCGCACCAAGCAGCACGATAGCTGCCGCTGCGGTCGTCGAAAGAAGTTTCATCAAAAGTCCCCTCACCAGATAAGTTACACTGACCGCACTATACACCATTAACACATTTTCCCAACAGCAGAATCCGTGAATGTTATCAATAAAATAGCTTGGCCTTGCGCCACGGAATGACATCAAAAAACCGCCCTGAAATGTGGCAGAAACCGGGCAATATTAAGAAAATCCAAAGACTTACATGCGCAGGTCGGTCAATCGAATCGGCAAAAATCCGCCGAGCGCCCTAAACAAAAACGCATATTTTCCAATACGGAAACAAACCAAAGCACCAAAAACCCGCCGTTTCCACCATTGCTCAAATCCGCCCCCGCTGGTCTAATGCCCTTAGAAAAAAAGAGCAGAACACATGGCAAACGACCTCCTGACCTCGGCGCAGTCCGATACCTATGATGCAACCTCTATCGAGGTGCTTGAAGGCT